>JAHCKF010000411.1 GCA_026125925.1 Pseudolabrys sp. | reverse complement strand
TGCTCGAGCTGGCCGAGCATTTCCGGATCGCGGCGCGCGACGATCGTGTCGATCTTGTGCGCCAACCCGTCCACGGCATCGTTGAAGCCGACAAGGTTTTCCGCCGGCGTCAGGCCGCGCAGCGCGTCGCGCACTTCGGCCAGGCCATGCTCGATGCCGGACAGCGCGCCGTGATCGCCGCCGTTCTGGCGGCCTTCGGCGATGCGCTGGGTCAGGCCCTGAATCTGGCGCTCGATGGCGTCGATCGCCTGCCGCGGCATGGCGTCGTTGAGCGCGCGGTTAATATCGGAAAGTTCGGCGCGAAGCGCGTTGATCGCGTCCTCGACGCCGGGGCGGCGCAGGGTTTCGATCTGGTCGGTGATCTGGCGCAGATGCTCTTCGAGACCGGACAGGTCCTGGGCCGGCACCGGCGGCGGCATATATGCGGGCGTCGTCACCGCCTGCGGCAGTGGCGGCTGGTGCTGCGGTTGCGGCCGTGGCTGCGGTTGCGGCGCGGGCGCGGCGACGCCGTTGAGGCTGCGCTGGCGGGCGGCGATGTCGGCGAGGGCGCGGTCGAGGCCGAACGGCGTTGGCGGTGGGGCCGGCGCCGCCATCGGCGGGCGCATTGCGGGCTGCATCGCCGGTTGCATGGCAGGTTGTATGGCCGGCGCCGCCATTGGCGGCGGGGCCCAGGCCGGTTGCTGCGGCAGCGGCGGCGCGTAGGGCGCCATCATGCGGGGCAGGGCGGCGAGCTGTTCGATTCGCTGATCGAGGCGGGCAATCAGCTGGGCGAGCTGATCATTGCCCGGATTGGCCTGCGGCGCGGCTTCGGCCTGGCGCTGGCGGCGCGGCGCATAGGCTTCGGGGCCCTTGCGGGAGAAGCGGTCGAGGCGGCGGGTGATGTCGTCCAGCCGTTCATGAACGGAGGACATGTCATCGCCGTAGCTGTCCTCGTCATCGAAGTCGCCGGCCTGCTCAAGAATGACGGAATTGAGCCATTCGCCCAACGGCATGCCCGACCGGCGAGCCGCCTCCTTGGCTGTCTCGCGGGCTTCGGGCCGTATGCCTTTGACACTCCACGGGACACCAAATTTCATTCTTCACCCAACGTCGAGGTGGAGGCGCAAAGAGGCTTGCGTGCTCGACTCTTTGACAACCGGTCGCGCCGGCTTCAGGCCACCCGGCGACTTTTTGCCGCTCAGGGTAAACACCCGGTTAACAACCGGCCGAAGTGCCGGAGTTTTGGTAAGAATTGGCCGGGACAGCGCCGCTGCGGGCTGGCCGGTTCCCGCGCTTAAGATGGCTGTAAAAGGCCGCTGTTAAACTGCCCGCGCTGCCGGAAATCGCCTTGGCAGCGCCGAATGTGACGATTAGCTGGGTCTTGAGGGACCATCCGGGACCACGGACGTCAACGCCGCAAGCCGCCTGCCGGGGAGAAATCGATGCCGACCTATAAAGCGCCCGTCGATGATGCGCTGTTCCTGCTCAACGACGTCTTCCATATCGAGCGCTACGGCAACCTGCCGGGCTTCTCCGACGCTTCGCCGGACGTGGTCGAAGCCATCCTCACCGAAGCCGCCAAACTGTCCGAGGACGTGCTGGCGCCGCTCAACCGGGTCGGCGACAAGGAAGGCTGCAAGCGCGCGGCCGACGGCAGCGTGACGACGCCGACCGGTTTCAAGGACGCCTTCAAGCAGATCGTCGAGGGCGGCTGGATCGGCATCTCGGCGCCGCAGGAATTCGGCGGCCAGGGTCTGCCCTCGACGCTGACGGAAATCGTCAACGAGTATTTCTGCTCGGCCAACATGGCCTTCGCCATGTATCCGGGCCTCACCCAGGGAGCCATCGCGGCGCTGATCGTCCACGCCAACGATGCCATCAAGCAGAAATATCTGCCGAAGATGATCGAAGGTGTCTGGACCGGCACGATGAATCTGACCGAGCCGCATTGCGGCACGGATCTCGGCCTCTTGCGCACTAAGGCGGTGAAGCAGGCCGACGGCTCCTACAAGATCAGCGGCACCAAGATATTCATCTCCGCCGGCGAGCACGACCTGTCGCAGAACATCATCCATCTCGTGCTGGCGCGCATCGAAGGCGCGCCGGCGGGCACCAAGGGCATCTCGCTGTTCGTGGTGCCGAAGTTCATGGTCAAGGACGACGGCTCGCTCGGTGAGCGCAACGGCGTGTCCTGCGGCTCGCTCGAAGAGAAGATGGGCATCCACGGCAACTCGACCTGCGTCATGAACTACGATAACGCCACCGGCTGGCTAGTCGGCGAGGAGAACCGCGGTCTCAACGCCATGTTCGTGATGATGAACGAGGCGCGGCTCGGCGTTGGCATACAGGGCCTGGCTTTGTCCGAGGTCGCCTATCAGAACGCCGCGATCTATGCGCGCGAGCGTTTGCAGGGCCGCGCCATCACCGGCGCCAAGTTTCCCGACAAGCCGGCCGATCCGATCATCGTGCATCCCGACGTGCGCCGCACGCTGATGACGATGCGCGCCTTCAACGAGGCGGCACGGGCGCTGGTTATCTGGGCCGGCCTCAAGAGCGATGTCGCGCATCGCTCCGGCGATGCCAAGGAGCGGCAGGCCGCCGACGACGCGCTCGGCCTGATGACGCCGGTGATCAAGGGGGTGCTCACCGATCAGGGCTTTGCCAACACGGTGTCGGCGCAGCAGATGTATGGCGGCCACGGCTACATCGCCGAGCACGGCATGGAGCAGTTCGTGCGCGATG
>JAHCKF010000410.1 GCA_026125925.1 Pseudolabrys sp. | reverse complement strand
TGGCCAGGGCGCGCTTGACCAGACGGTCGGACAGCGCCTTGACCCGCTTGACCTCGTCGGCGTCCTCGAGATCGACCAGCAAGGTCAGATGGAAATTGCCGTCGCCGACATGGCCGACGATCGGCGCCACCATGCCGCTGGCGACGACGTCGGCCTGGGTTTCGGTGACGCATTCGGCGAGCCGCGAAATCGGCACGCAGACGTCGGTCGCGATCATCGCCGCGCCGGGACGAAGCTGGAAGTTGGAGAAGGCCGCGTTGTGCCGCGCCTCCCACAATTTGGTGCGCTCCTCGGCCTGGGTAGTCCAGACGAAGGGGCCGCCGCCGAACTCGGCGGCGATCTCGCCGAAGCGCTCCGACTGCTCTTTCACCGAAGCCTCGGTGCCGTGAAACTCCATCAGCAGCATGGTCGTTTCCGGCAACCCCATGTTCGAGCCGAGGTTGAGCGCCTTCACCTGCAGGGCATCGAGCAGTTCGATGCGCGCCACCGGGATGCCGCTCTGAATGGTGAGGATGGTGGCGTTGCAGGCCGCCTCGACCGAGGGGAACGGGCAGCGGCCGCCGGAGATGGCCTCGGGAATGCCGGACAGCTTCAGCGTCAGTTCGGTGATGATGCCAAGCGTGCCTTCAGAGCCGACCATCAGCCGCGTCAAGTCGTAGCCCGCCGACGTCTTCTTGGCGCGGCGCGCGGTGTCGATCACCTCGCCGTTCGCCAGCACGACCTTCATGGTCAGCACGTTGTCCTTCATCGTGCCGTAGCGCACGGCATTGGTTCCGGATGCGCGCGTCGATGCCATGCCGCCGAGCGAAGCATTGGCGCCGGGATCGATAGGAAAGAACAGACCGCTGTCGCGCAGTTGCTCGTTGAGCTCCTTGCGGGTGATGCCGGCCTGCACGACGCAGTCGAGATCCTCGGCATGCACGGTGACGAGCTTGTTCATGTCGCGGAAGTCGATCGAGACGCCGCCCTGCGGTGCGTTGACGTGACCTTCAAGCGACGAGCCGGTGCCGAAGGGAATGATCGGCATCTTGTGCTTGGCGCAGATGCGCACGACCTGCTGCACGTCTTCTGTCGATTGCGGATAGACCACCGCGTCCGGCGCCTGGTTGGCGATCCAGGTCACGGTATTGCCGTGCTGTTCGCGCACCGCCCGCGAGGTGACGACGCGGTTGCCGAAAGCGGCCGTCAGATCGGCGATAGCACCGGCGAAACGGGTCGGGCTGGTTGGTTGGGCAACGGTATCGACGGTCACGGCTGAGCCCCGGCTTGAAACGACATGCCGCAACCTGTCCGGGCGTGGCACAGCCGTCAAGGGCCGCGGGTGCCCGCCGCTGTCAGGAATACATGACGTACGAGACGGGCTCGGACGGCGGCGGCGCGCTCTGGCTTGCCGACGCGGCGTAGGCGGCAATTATCAGCGCCATCAAGACGAGAACGGCGGCCTTGCCACCGATGCGCAGGAGCGCCCGCACGGTCTCCCGGTCACCCGAAGCGATCCTGCTCAGCGTGTTCCTGGCTGCGGCGATGGTGCTCGTCATCTCGCTACTCCTCGACATGACGAGAATAGCCGAGGGGCCTGGCGGGGCCCCCACTTCGTTAAGAATTGGTTAACGCGGAAGGCCCGCTGTGGATTATTTTTCGCCCGGGGGCCGCTCGGACGCGGTTTTCCGGCCGAAAAGGTTGCCGAGCAGCGAGGCGAACATGCCGGGCACCTCGTGCGGCTCAAAGGGAACCGGCCGGCACATGCCCATGACGATGAGGCCGATGCGGGCCATACGCTGGCCGGCATACATGGATTCAGCGGTGCCGGCGGCGATGCGCTCGGCGATGGCGCCGCCGAGATGCTGGGTCAGCGTCATGCCGGCGAGATCGACGGCGCCGAGGCGGCCGGCTTCGACGGTGAGCCGGCGCAGCAGGTGAATTGTCGCCGCCGCGGTCGGGCGATGGCCGTAGACCGAGGCGACGCCGCGCACCATGCGCACCGCCATGGCGACGAAGAACACCACGTCAGTGAAAGCCGTCGGCGACACCGCGGTGATGCCGAAGCCGCCCGCCGTGGCGCGGCGGATCACGGCCTCGGCACGGCGGTCGAGCGGCGCCAGCACCGTACGCGACAACATCTCGAGCTGCTGCGCCGGAGTATGATGTTGTTGCAGTTGCCGCTGGTAGCTTTCGATCGCCGCCTCGATCTCGCGATCCTTCGGCACGATGGCGAGGACGTCGCGGATCGCCGCGCGCATCTCGCCGGGCCGCAGCGCCTTGTTGGTGAGGCGGCGCTGATTGTCCTCGACGCTGGTCAGCTTCCAGAAGCTGCGCAGTTCGCGGCCGATGATGGTGAGCGCGCCGGCAACGCCAACGCCGACCACGCCGCTCGCGACCCAGCCCTGCGTCGTGCCGCGCGCGAAGGCATCCGACACCCATTGCCAGGCATCGACGCCGATCCAGCCGGCGATCGCGATGCCGATCGCCCACAGGCCGGCCCGCTTCCAGCCGTCGCGCTTGCGCGGCACGGTCGCGGCCGGCGTCACGACGGCGCGCTCGCGCGGCACCACGCGTTCGGTCTCCTCGGTGGCGAACACCATCGGCGACGACGACCGCGCCGACTTGCCGGCGTCGAGCACGTCTTCTTCGATGACGAAAGGCCGGCCTCGTTGGTCGCGTGCATCGCTCATTGCAGCCGGTCTCCAATGAGATAATCGAGCGCCAGATCGAGATTGATGTGCGGGATGCCATCGACCGGCGCCGGATCGATCAGCGGCGGCTCGAACACCGGCACGTCGAGGAACGGCGCGCCCCA
>JAHCKF010000041.1 GCA_026125925.1 Pseudolabrys sp. | reverse complement strand
GCCGAGATCATTGCCCGGGTCCGGCGCCTTGATGTCCTCGAAGGTGAACAGGTCCGGCGAGTAGACGATGGCGCTGGCCTTGCCGCCGGAGACTTCGAAGAGATCGACGCGGCTGGCGTAAAAGAAGCCGCGGTGGAACAGTTGCAACTGAAACGGCAGCTTCTCATCACGCCAGATGGCGCGATCTGGCTTGAAGCGGATCTTGCGGTACTGGTCGTAATCGATGTCCTTGAGATTGGCGGGCAGCTTCTGGTCGGGCGCCTGGAACGGCTTCTGCGCCAGTTCCTTTGCCATCTGCCGAACATTCGCCGGATCGAACGGCACAGGGGGACGTTGCGGTACGGCGGCGGAGGCTGGCTGCGACGCGCCGATGCCCGCATACTTCAACGGCACCACGGCCGCGGCCGTCGCCACGGCCGTCGTGGTCAGGAACTGCCGACGATTCACGAAACTCACTCTCCCCATTGTGGAGCGCCACCGCGGCGGCGTCTCGGGCACAATTGCGCACCGACAATGCCGGGGAGGGGCGGGAGTTCCATCATCGTCGCAGCGCGAGAACACATGCTGCGGCAGCCGGAAAAATGTGCGCTCGAGCTACTTTTTCAGGCGGTAACCGGTGCGGAAAATCCAGGCGATGATGACGAGACAGACAACCAAGAAGACGAGCGTCATGCCGAGACTGACCGCCGGGCTGACGTCGGCGACCTCGAAGAAGCTCCAGCGGAAACCACTGACCAGGTACACGACCGGGTTGAACAGCGCGATCTTCTGCCAGAGCGGCGGCAACACGTGGGTCGAGTAGAAGGTGCCGCCAAGGAAGGTCAGCGGCGTGATGATCAGCAGCGGAACGATCTGGAGTTGCTCGAAGCCGTCGGCCCAGATGCCGATGATGAAACCGAGCAGGCTGAAGGTGACGGCCGTCAGCACCAGGAAGCCGATCATCCACAGCGGGTGCACGATCTGCAGCGGCACGAACAGCCACGACGTCGCCAGGATGATCAAGCCGAGGATGATCGACTTGGTCGCGGCCGCGCCGACATAGCCGCAGGCAATCTCGAAGGGCGATACCGGCGCCGACAGGATTTCATAGATAGTGCCGGTGAAGCGCGGGAAGTAGATGCCGAACGAGGCGTTCATCGTGCTTTGCGTCAGCAGCGTCAGCATGATGAGGCCGGGCACGATGAAGGCGCCGTAGGCGACGCCTTCGATCTCGGTGATCCGCGAGCCGATCGCGGCGCCGAACACCACGAAATACAGCGAGGTCGAGATGACCGGCGAGACGATGCTCTGCCAGATGGTGCGGAAGGTGCGCGCCATCTCGAACTTGTAGATCGCCAATATCGCGTGGACGTTCATGGCTGCGCTCCCGCGGCGGCGCGCTCATTATCGCTGACCAGGCCGATGAAGATCTCCTCGAGCGAACTTTGTTTGGTCTCGAGGTCGCGCAGGCGGATGTCGAGCCGGTTGAGGTCGGTCAGCAGCCGCGTCACGCCGGTGCGTTCGCCCTGCGTATCGTAGGTGAAGGTCAGTTCACGGCCGCCTTCGCCGAGCGTCAGGTTGGCGCGGCCGAAGATGTCCGGCGGAATCTCGGCCAGCGGTTGCTGCAGATGCAGGACGAGCTGCTTCTTGCCGAGCTTGCGCATCAATTCGGCCTTCTGCTCGACCAGGATGATCTCGCCCTTGCTGATGACGCCGATGCGGTCGGCCATGTCCTCGGCTTCTTCGATGTAATGGGTCGTCAGGATGATGGTGACGCCGGACGCGCGCAGGTCGCGCACCACCTGCCACATGTCCTTGCGCAGCTCGACATCAACGCCGGCGGTCGGCTCGTCGAGGAACAGCACCTTCGGCTCGTGCGACAGCGCCTTGGCGATCAGCACGCGGCGCTTCATGCCGCCGGACAGGGTGCGGATTTTGTCGTCCTTCTTGTCCCACAGCGACAGGTCGCGGAGGACCTTCTCGATATACACGGGGTTCTTGGCCTTGCCGAACAGGCCGCGGGTGAAGCTGACCGTGTCCCACACCGATTCAAAGGCGTCTGTTGTCAGTTCCTGCGGCACCAGGCCGATCATGGATCGGGCGGCGCGATAGTCCCTGACGATGTCATGGCCGCCGACCGTCACGGTGCCGGTGGAGGCGTTGAGGATGCCGCAGATGATGCCGATCAGGGTCGTCTTGCCGGCACCGTTCGGGCCGAGCAGCGCGAAGATCTCGCCGCGCTCGATGTCGAGATTGATGGTCTTCAGTGCCGTGAAACCCGACGCATAGGTTTTCGACAAATTTTGTATGGAAATGATCGATGGCATGAATGAATCGCGGGGCGGGGGAGAATTGTTCCGCCGATATAGGGCGGCGGAATTGCTCCCGCCAGCCCTCCGCGTAGAAAAAGGTTCTTTAGGCGAGCGCCGTCAATTCCGTCAGGCTGCCGAGGACTTTCTGCGGCGCAAAATCCGCATACTCGTCCGGCATGCCGGCGCGGTTGATCCACAGGCCGCGGAAGCCGACCGACACGCTCGCCATCACGTCCCAGCGGTTGGACGACACGAAGGTGACGTCGGCCGGCTTGCAGCGGAATTCGTCGGTGACCAGCGCATAGACCTCGGGCCGCGGCTTGAACATCTTGAGCACATCGACCGACAGCACGGCATCGAGCTCGCCGCGCACATTGGCGCCGTCGACGCAGCCGTCGAGCATGTTGGGTGAGCCGTTCGACAGAATGCCGGTCTTGTGGCCGGCCGCCTTCAGCGCCTTGAGCGTCGCGCGCGCGTCGGGAAAGGCGTCGAGCTCGAAATACGAATTCAGCAATCGCGGCTTGAGTGATTTCGGTATGGTGGGCACGCGGGCGAGCGAATAATCGAGCGCGCGCTCGGTCAGCGTCCAGAAATCGGTGTAGTGGCCGGCCATGGTGAGCGTCCACGAATATTCGAGTTGCTTGGTGCGCCACAGCTCCGACATGCGCGCGATATCGGGGCCGGCTTCCTTTTCGAAGCGCGCGATGCAGGCATGCACGTCGAACAAGGTGCCATAAGCATCGAAAACAAAAATGGACGGCATCACTTCCTCCGCAAGCGGTTTTTTCGAGGCGTCATGCAAACCACAATGCATAGGGTGGGGGAAGTCACGATTTCCGGCGCGCGGCGATGGCCCGGTCTGCAGCTTCATAGCCGGTGATAAAGGCGCCGTGCGCGGTGGAAAAGTCGTGGCCTGAGCAGGCTTCGCCGGCGAAGAACAATCGATCATCGACAGACGCGCCCAGCACGGCGCGCTGATCGGCGGCGCCGGGAATGGCGTAGGAGTACGAGCCGCGGGCGTAGGGGTCGGCGCCCCACTGATGCAGGCACAGCGGCTTAAGCCGCCGCGCGAAGTCAGCGCCGAACAAACCCGTCAGCTCTGACACGGCGAAATCGAAGAACGCCTTGTCGCCGCCGGCTTCCAGTTCGTGCGCCCAGCGGCCGGCGAAATAGCACTCGATGATGGGCCGGCCGAACGGACGGAAGTGATAATTGCCGGTGGCGGCGCGGTCGGTGTGGCCGAAGACCCGGCTTTCGGCCTCGAATTCATCGGCGCCGTCGAGGGCAATGAACAGCTTGTCGTCGAGACCGAGCGGCAGGCCGCGCGCGGCTTCGGTCTTGCGGGGCAGGGCAGGGAAGAACAGGTCTTCGTTGTCGCCGATGATGCTGGTCGGCAGCGTGACGATGACGCGCTCTGCCTCGATGACGCCTTGCGCCGTTTCGATCCTGATGCGCCGGCCGCTGTGGTCGATGCGCGTCACCGGGCAATCCAGCGCGGTCGCGAGGCCATCGGCCGATGCCGCGATCATGGCGCCGTAGCCATCGACCAGACGCCAGTTCAGCTCCGTGTCCTCGTAGCGGTCGAGATCGATGGTTGACATGCGGTCGAGTTCGGCGCCGGCGATGTAGGTCATCACGGCGTTGAGCATGCCGGTCCAGCGGCCATCGGCCGGCACCAGTTCGGAGATCGGCCGGTCGCGGCCGGTGGCGGCGGCCTGCGCGACGCGCTCGAACAGGTCGGCCATGGCCGCACGAAACGCGCGTTGCGTCTCGAGCGGCATCACTTTCGTCATGGTGGCGCGGCCCCAAGGCGGCGTCGCCTTGCTGAACAAGCGACCTTGCGCCGTGGCGACCGCGGCCCAGGGATTGCAGTCGGCCGAGTGCAGCCAGCCGCAGCCGAGGTCGAGAGCGAAGCCGGACGGCTCCGTTACGGTGAAGGCACGGCCGCCGAGGCGGGACCGCGCTTCGACAATGAGACAATCGATGCCATGCGCCGCCAGCTTGCGCGCGGCGGCGATGCCGGCCGCGCCGCCGCCGATGACGGCCACTTCGACGCTGTTCTTGGTCATGCGGTTTGTCGCAATGAATGGAGGGTCGCAAAGAAAAAAGGCGGCGCCGGTTTGGCGCCGCCTTTTCTATCACGTGTCGCGCCTTACTTGGTGGCGGCGAGATACATCTGTTCGACGTGTTCCCAGTTCACGAGGTGATCGAGGAACGCCTTGAGATAGTCGGGACGGCGGTTGCGGTAGTCGATGTAATAGGAGTGCTCCCAGACGTCGCAGCCGAGGATCGGCGAGGCGCCATTGACCAGCGGGTTCTCGCCGTTCGGGGTCTTGGAGATGGCGAGCTTGCCGCCCTTCACCTCGATCCAGCACCAGCCCGAACCGAATTGCGTGGCGCCGGCCTGGGCGAAATCGGCCTTCATCTTTTCGACGCCGCCGAGGTCGGAATCGATCGCGGCCTTGAGCTTGCCCGGAATCTTGTCGCCGCCGCCATTCGGCTTCATCCACTGCCAGAAGTGGATATGGTTGTAGTGCTGGCCGGCGTTGTTGAAGAGGCCGGCGTTCTTGCCGTGCGAGCCCTTCACGATCTCCTCGAGCGACTTGCCCTCGAGCCCCGAGCCTTCCAGCAACTTGTTGCCGTTGTCGACATACGCCTTGTGGTGCTTGTCGTGGTGATATTCGAGCGTCTCGCGCGACATGTAGGGCGCGAGCGCATCATAGGCATAAGGCAGCTCGGGCAGCTTGAACGACATCAGATCCTCCTCGGTCCACAACAACAGAGCACGGTACAGTTCCGGCTCATGAGGAAACCAGCGCCTCCGCTTCGAGTTCCCCAGGACCGTTAATTAGGCCGTGCGGGTTCCCGGGGCAACGGTGGGAGAGGCGCATTTGCGCCGGGCGCGATGTGCCGCACCTCGGCCGCGGTTGAACAAAATTCGGCAGCCCTCTTGCCCCGAGACAGCAAAAGGACGAGAATTCATCGTTGGAATAATGGCTTAGCTTTGACTGGCCTGGCGCCGGGTGGATTTCACGGAGACAGTGGCGGCTTTGCGCGCCAGGGCCGCGAATTTTCGAGGATCGAATCGACCATGCCGATTCTGCTTTACTGCGTCGGTGCCGTCGCCTTTGCGATGGGCGCGGCTGCGATCGGTTATGGCATTCCGATCAACGAATTCAGTTTTGGCAATACGCTGATCATCGCCGGCGCGGTGCTGCTGGCAGGCGGTCTAGTCGTCCTTGCCCTCGGCGTCGTCGTCTCCCGGGTGCAGCAACTGGCCGAGGCGCTGGCGCGGCCGACCTCGATGCGATTGGGCCGGGTCGAGGCGGAGATGCAGCCTACATTGCGCGCGGCCGCGCAGCCGGGCGTGGCGCGGGTGCCCTTTCCGCCGAAGCCGAAGGCGCCGCCGCCGCGTCCTGAGGTCGCGACCGAGCCTGCACCACCGGCACCGGAGCCGGAAGAGAGCAAGCCTGAGGCGGCTGCTACATCGCCGCCGCTGTCGCCAGTGCCACGATCTTTTGCCCTGCCGCCGCTGCCGAAGCGGCCGCTGCGTGAGCCGGAGGAAGTGGCGCCGCTGCCGTCACCGCTATTGCCGAACCCCGAACTGGGCGAGGCTTCCGAACCGGAGGACACCCACGATCGCCCTGTGGCGGAAGCCGGCAGCGAGGCCAAGTCTGAATCGGAAACCGAGCCTTCACTGGACTTCAAGCCGTTCCGTCCGGAGTCCCGGGCAGCCGAGGAAGACGAGGCCGAGCAGGCCGCGTTGGAACAGGAGGGGCCGCCCCTCGGAGAGCCCCACGAGCGTGAACCGCGCCGGCCCGAGCCCATCGGCCTTGAGCCTTTTCGCCCGGCCGCGCCCGTCAAAGCCGAGGCTGGCTCCTTCGACGCCATGTGGCCGGCTTCGCCCAAGCCGGATGTCTCCGCTGGTGCGCCGACAGAAGCCATCCCGACCCAGCCGGATGCCGAAGAAGCCGATCGGAGCGAACCGTCGCAGGACGAGCCGCGGACGGTCGCGATTCTCAAGTCGGGGGTGGTCGACGGCATGGGATATACGCTCTATGTCGACGGTTCCATCGAGGCGGAGCTGCCGCAAGGCACGCTGCGCTTTGCCTCGATCAACGAGCTGCGGGCGCACCTCGAGAAGAGCAATTAGTCCTCGCAGCCCGCAATGCCCTGCGCGTTGCGGGCCGGTGCGGCGTCCCCCGCGGCCTGAAACCGTCGGCCGCCTCCGTATAATACTCCCATATATTCAATAACATCGCGCAATAAACTTGGCGACATCAGCAAGTGCCGGCCGCTCGTCTTGCACTGCTTAAGTATCCCTAGTATTCTTAAATATAGGGCGAAACGCATTTGTTCGATCTGCTGCCGGGCGGCGCGCTGCTCCCTGTCCGGCCTGGGATCGGGGCCTCGGGTGGCTGCCGGCCGAATACGCGCGGGGTGAGGAACGAGCGATGAGCGATACCAGCACTTCCGGAAGTTTCATCGAGCTGACGGCGTCGATCGTCTCGGCCTATGTCAGCAACAACAGCGTCGCGGCCGGCGATATCCCGGCACTGATCAACCAGGTGCATGCCGCGCTGAGCAATGTGTCCGGGAAGGGCGGCGAAGCGCCGAGCGAGCCGTTGAAACCGGCCGTCGCGGTGAAGAAATCGATTACGCCCGAGTACATCGTCTGTCTCGAAGACGGCAAGAAATTCAAATCGCTCAAGCGTCACCTGCGTACGCAGTACAACATGACGCCGGAGCAGTACCGCGAGAAGTGGAATCTCGGCCCCGACTATCCGATGGTCGCCCCGAATTATGCGGCGGCCCGCTCGCAACTGGCCAAGGACATGGGTCTCGGCCAGCAGCGCCGGCGGCGTTCCAAGTAGTTTCAAGTCCCACGAACACACGGTGCGGCGCGACTGCCGCTCGCGGTTATGCGGCCCGTAGAGGAATTTATAGCCTCTATTAGAACTTAATCCTTGCTTGAGAGACTCGGCCTTGCTATGGGTTTGTGGTCCCAGCGAGGTCGTCATGCCAGATCAATCCGGAAATTTCTCCGCAGCTAAGGCAAGAGTTGGTCGGCCTGCCACGGCGGCGAGGATGCCGCGGCGGCCTGCCGATGCGCCTGCCGCGATTGCGCGGCCCGACATCGGGCCGCTGCGCGTCCGGCATCTGGCACTCGGGGAACGCATGGTCGAAACCGGCGACGGCGTCCAGCGCGTCACCGTTGACGAGGCTGAGAGCCCGCTCGGCTGGCTCGCCCGGCGCCGCGGCCGCGATGGCCGCGCGCTCATCGCACCGCACCAGTTGCAGGCCGGCGAGCGCCTTCGCGCCGACTTCACGCGCGGACAGTTGATGCCCCGGACCACGGCGGACTGGTCGCGAGGTGTCGCGTCCGAGCGCCGCGGTTCGGCAAATGGCTCGTCCGACATCACCGATGCGGCGCTCGCTGCCCGTCAACACGTCAACGCCGCGCTCGAAGCGGTTGGCCCCGAATTGTCGGGGCTGCTTCTCGATCTGTGCTGTTTTCTCAAAGGTCTCGAGGACATCGAACGCGCCCGCGCTTGGCCGCCACGCTCTGCCAAGGTGGTGCTGCAACTGGCGCTCGACCGCTTGGCCCGCCATTACGGCTACCTCGCGGAATCGCGCGGCAAGCCTCATCCGCGGCTGCGCACGTGGCTCGCCGAAGGCGCCAGCTTTCGCGTCGACTGACGGCAGTCAGGCTGTGGCTTGCGCGGCAGCGGCTTCGTTGCGAATGCGCTCGACCATCGAGCGCAGGCCGTTCGAGCGCTGCGGTGTCAGGTTCTCACGCAAGCCGATGCGATCGAACAACGCCAGCGCGTCGGTCGCCAGGATGTCGCGCGCGGTCTTGCCGGAGTAGAGCGCGATCAGAATGGCGACCAGTCCCCGGACGATGTGAGCATCGCTGTCGCCTTCGAACGTCAAGACGGGGCCGCCTGGGCGATCGGCGTCAATGTGCGACTTGAGCCAGACCTGGCTGGCGCAGCCCTGCACCTTGTTGGCTTCGGTGTGGTCGGCCTCGGCCATGGCCGGCAATTCGCGGCCGAGCTCGATCACATAGCGATAGCGGTCGTCCCACTCGTCGAGGAGCGTGAAGTTTTCGATGATGTCGTCGATGCCGGTCATCGCCTGCGAACATATGCCTCACTTGGCCGCGCAAACGCCGCGCGGCTGCCTGAGCCCGGTATATAGGCTTTGGCGGCCAATCGCCAAACGCCAAACGCCCGCGTTTCCGCGGGCGTTTTTCGGCAGAGCAACTGGCCTTGTCGATTCTAGACCGACGAGCGGCCGGTGCGGGCTTCACGGCGCGGCGGCAGCGGTACCGGGGCGTGCCACGCCGGCTTGAGATCGGACGGCGTCAGGGTGCCCTTGGCGAGATCCTTGTTGACGGCGCCGCCGCCCAGCGAACCCGTGGCCGAAACATTGGTCGTGCGGGCCGGCTCCTCGGCCGGCGTCGCATGGCCGTCGGTGAGCTTCGTGCTGACGAATTCGAAAATGGTGCGGGCGCCGGCTTCGGCGCGATGACCGATCGCGGTCGCCACTTTGCCGCCGACCACGCAGGCGTCCGGATTGCGGTCGCAGAAGCCGCGCACGTCGGTCACGGCCGCGCTCGCCAGCGTCGCTGCCTGCACCGCATTGATCTGCGCATCCGGCGAGGCGGCCTTCTCGCCGCTACCCGGCAGAAGCACACATACGACCGTCAGCCAGAAGGCCATTCGAAGCAGAAAGAACATGACCCACCCATTATCGTCCCCGACGGCTTTTTCGCCGCCTTGTATTCAAATCTAGCAGACACCCTTGAACCTGTCGTTCGCAATGAAACTCGCATTTGGTCCAAACTTGAGGCGATTTTGCCGCAAATTCGATGAGACTTTTAGATGATCGGATTTGACTAAAATTGTATCGATCAACCGTTGGCTTCGGTGTTACCGGCGCGAGGCAACATTCCGCCATGGTTACCGCTGCGGTAACGATTGGCGCGCGGTGCACCGCATCTCGCATTCTGGCAAGAAAAATTTCACCATGACCGGCAATTGGCGGCCGCATTTGGCCTTGTTTCCTGGGGGCAAAGCCGCCGCGGGCGCGCGCCCTTAGCGTTCGCTTAAGTGACAGCCCTCTAAGGTCCGCACCTGAATAAGGGGCGCGTCTGGTCTGGCGTGATAAAGGGACAGTGAGTTTCCTCACACCACTGTGGCAGTATGTCGATGCATTGGTCCATCCGGCCGCCAGGCAGGATGCGCTGACGGCGGCTCGCCATCGCGCTTTCATCGCGCCGCGGCTGATCGGCAGCTTTGCAGCGCTCGCCAGCTTTCCGGTGTTCGTCGCCATTCGCGGCGTGCCGAGCGTTCTCGAGGTCGGCGTCTTTGCCTGGCTCGTGGCACCGATCCTGATCGCGTATTTCCTGTCGCGCACCGGCCGCTACGAAGGCGCGCATATGCTGTCGTCGGTGGCGCTGACGGGGCTCGTGCTTGCTGTCGCGCTCGGCACCGGCGGCATCGCTTCCTTTGCGGCAATCTGGCTCGTCGTCGTTCCGCTCGAGGCGTCGCTGTCGGCCTCGCGCCGCGTCGTGGCGCTGGCCTCGCTCTTTGCCCTGCTGGCAGCCGGCGTATTGCTGATCGCCAGCGCCTGGGGCCTGCTGCCGCCCCCGGATTCGTCGCTCCACGAACAGGGCGCGCTCGCGGCCCTTGGCGTGGTTTCTGCTGCTCTCTACGCGACCGGCCTCGCGCTGGGCGCGGAATCGCTGGCCCGCACCAGCGTCTGGCTCCTGTACGCTGAAGAGGACCGCTATCGCCTGCTCGCGCGCAACATGACCGATGTCATCACGCGTCATGGCAAGAATGGTGCGGTGCTTTTCGTGTCTCCGGCGGCGGAATCGCTGTTCGGTGTGAAGCCCGCCGTGCTGACGGGCCACGGTCTGTTCGACCACGTCCATGTCGCCGATCGCCCGGCATTTCTCACGGCTTTGGCCGATGCTTCCGCGCATGGCGAAGATCGCTCCGTCGAATTCCGGATTCGTCGCGGCGACGACAGCACCCAGGCTGCGCGCTTCGTGTGGGTCGAGATGCGGTGCCGGCCGCTGAGCGAGCCGAGCGCCGGCGCCGTGGCGCGCGACAGCGAGGTCGTCGCCGTGCTGCGCGATATCAGCGAACGCAAGGCGCATGAGCAAGCCATCGAAGCGGCCCGTCTCGAGCAGGAGCGAGCCAGCCTGTCGAAGAGCCGCTTCCTTGCCACCATGAGTCACGAGCTGCGCACGCCGCTCAACGCCATCATCGGATTCTCCGAGATGCTGACCAAGGAAAATCTGGTCGTGCAGCCGGAGCGGCGGCTGGAATATGCGCGACTGATCAACGAGTCGGGTCTCCATCTGCTGTCGGTGGTCAACGGCATTCTCGACATGTCGAAGATGGAAACCGGAAACTTCGAAATCACGCCGGAGCCGTTCGCGCCTGCGCCGTCCATCACCGGCTGCTGCGACCTCCTGGCGCTCAAGGCCCGCGACGCAGGAGTCGAGATCAAGACCCGCATCCAGGACGATCTGCCGGAAATCATCGGCGATCGCCGCGCCTTCAATCAGATCCTGATCAACCTTATGTCGAACGCCATCAAGTTCACGCCGCGCGGCGGCCGGGTGACGGTCGGTGCGCAGCGTAACGGCAACAAGATCGATGTCGCCGTCGAGGATAACGGCGTCGGTATCGGCGAAGCCGATCTGCCGCGGCTCGGCGAAGCTTTCTTCCAGGCGCGCGGCACCTATGACCGCCGCCATGACGGCACGGGCCTCGGCCTCTCGATCGTCAAGGGCTTGGTCAAACTGCATTATGGCGATATCGATATCCGCAGCCGGTTGGGCGAGGGCACGCGAGTGACCGTGAGTCTGCCGATCGACTGCGAGAGTCATAAGGTGCCGGCCGACCCGATCAGGCTGGTGACGGAGCGGGCCGGCGACCTTGCCGCGGCCGCCAAAGTTCTGGTGAAGAAAAGTGCCTAAGCGTAAATCCAAAGCCGCCGCGATCGCGATCGAAGAAAACGAGCCTCACGGAATCGGCGGCTTCATCATCACCTATCCGCGCGAATGCGTTGCCGGGCTGCTCGGCGGCGTGGCTGTGCTGACGATCTTCGTCAACGCGCTTTACATGCAGAAGGGCCCGCATCCGGCGCCGATCTTCGCGACGCGTCCCGCCGCGATCACCGCGACGCAGAAGCCGGTCGTGCCGCCGGCGCCGTCCGCGGCGCCGGCGCAACCGTCTATGCCGACGACCCTGTCGGCGCCTGTCGTGGTGCCTTCAGCCGCTCCGGCGCCGTCGGCAGCCCAGCCGCTCAATCGCGTACAGGTGATTGCCGAGATCCAGCGCGAACTGACGCGGCGCGGCTATTACGACGGCACGGCCGATGGCATCTGGGGCGCGAAGACCGATGCCGGAGCGCGCGACTTTGGCCAGGCCGCCGGTGTGAAGGTCGATCCGAATGCGCCGGAAGAACTGCTGCGGGCGATGACGGCATCGAAGCTGCCGGCTGTTGCTCCGGTGCCGCCGCCGGCCCGCCGCGACCAGATCGCTGAACTGCTGGCGCCGTCGCCGCGCGTTGTGGCGATCCAGCGTGCGCTCTCGGATTTCGGCTACGGCCAGATCAAGCCCACGGGCAATCTCGATGCCGCGACGCGTGCGGCGATCGAGAAATTCGAGCGCGACCGCCGCATGCCGGTGACCGGGCAGATTTCGGACCGCTTCGTGCGCGAACTGTCTGCCATGGCCGGTCGGCCGCTCGAGTAATCTCCGCACCGATTGACGGCAAACGGCCGCTCCGTGTTAGGAGTGTCCGATGCGACTGAAATCGAGCATATGGGTCGCGGCCTACATCCGCCGCTGCAATATCGAAGGCGCCTTCGCGGCGGTGCGCAAGCGCGGTGCCGAAGAAGCAGGCGCCATTTTCATCATCGTCAACCGACTCGACGGTACGGCGACGCTCTACGGCCCGGCGCCGCAAGCCACTTTCGACGACGACAAGCCGGCGGATCGCAGCTTCAGCGTCGTCGCCGGTCGCGACGGCCCGGTGCCTGAAGCGGATATCGAGGCTCGATTGCAAAAGGAAATCCGCTTCGATCCCGATCTGTGGATCGTCGAAAGCGAGGATCGAGCCGGCCGGCATTTCCTCGACCGGATCGTCGCCTGAAGTCAGCGCGTGGCCTTCTGCGCCGCGCCATTGTCGCGTGCATCGCTGCGACGGGTTTCCCGTGCGGCGGGCCGGCGCACGGTGCGGGCGTCGTCCTGATAGACCGGCTCGTGCCGCGACCGCGCAACAATCGCGGGCGCCAGCTCCCGCCAGATCGAAACCATGTGGCTCGCGGCGGCGAGGGAGATTTCGTCATAGAGGATGGCGAGATCGAAAACGCGCTCGACCGAGATGCCGATGGCCGGGTTGAGACACAGCAGAATGCGTTGCAGCACCGCGGCCGGGATGCCCATCGCCTTGGCGGCGATGACGATGGGCTCGCCGGAAGGATCCTGGGTGATGCGGTCGGCGAGCTCGCGGCGGATCCGCAGTGTACTGGCAAGGAGGCGTGCGAAATCGGCTTGGTGGCGTTTGAGCGCCGCGGTCTCCAGTTGTCCGATGACGTCCGGCGGCGCCGTCGGGCGCGGCGACTCGCCGGCGACGACATCGAGATTAAGCAGGATCAGCCGGCGATCGTCGCGATCGGCAGAGAAGAATACGTCGATGAGGTCATCATCCGCTTCGGCGGTAGCAGGGTCGGGAGCGGCGGCCTGCGGCCGGATGTCTTCGCCGAACGACACCGGAGGCAAAGCGAGGCTGGCGCGCGGCGCCGCGCTTGCGGCGTTGAGCCTTGCCACCACCGCTGCCGGGGCGGCCGGGTAGTGCGACAGCGTAGCCGCCACGACGGCGCGGGTCGCATCGTCGACCGCGTCGATCAGGCCGAGAGCGAGTTCGACGTATTGAGTCGTCTCGTCGTCGCTATGCGCCGGCTTCTGCACGTAGAGGTCGGTGATCACCCGCAGCAGCGTCGGCCTTACGTCGACGCCGTCGCGGCAAGCGAGGTCCACGAGGCTGTCGATTGGCGAATGGGGGGGCTGCTTGCTCATGCTACTCAAGTCGTACCGGCGCGCACCGTCACTTTAGGCGGGCCGCGTTAGCAGAGCGTTAACCTTGCAACCCCTTTAATCGAATGACCGACCCGGCAGGTCCGAAAGTGGCGTGTACCCTTCGTCAAGTGAGGCAGTGAGTTGAGAAGCGTGTTCATGCCGTAAGCGATACCGTGAGGCCGGGACGGAAAGGGGACTGAAATGGGCGAAGTCATCCGTTTTCCCGAAGACGCCGGTCTTGGACGGGGGCGCTATATCGAGGCGGGCACGGAACCTGCGACGGTGATCATTCTGCCGGTGATCCGCATCGATCGCGGACCGGACGGGCAGGAGCCGGACACCGGCAGCAGTTCGGGCCGCCGTCGCCGCCGCCGTCTCGGCCGCTGACGACGAAGCGCATAGACGATGCGAGCTCCGCCGCTTTTCCCGGCCCTTTGTCTGGCCCTGTTGCTCGCCGGCTGCGGCGTCAACGGCGACTTCGGCGAGGTCAATCCATCGCTGGTCCGCGACGACATCCACGATTGGGTCGGCCGCGACGAGGCCCGCCCGTCCAGCTTCGAACTCACCGATGACGAGCGGCAATTGCGCGATCTCGGCTATCCGCTGCTCGAGCCGCCTTACAATCGGCAGAAGACGCATTCGGTGCTCAGCGAATACGGCATGACGCCGTGGATCCTCAAAGAGTCCGCCAACCCGGCCGCCTACTACGATCACATGATGGCGAAGGGGCTGTTCGCCGAGCGCGTGCGCTCGCCGACCTCGCGCTACAACGTGCTGATCGACGACATCCGCAACGACAGCGAACGGCTGCCGCAGTTCTTCGCCACCGCCGGCCGCGTCGTCGACATGGATATCAAGCGCAAGAAGAGCTTGGCCTTCGTGCGCGGGCTGAGCGACGCGGAACGCGCCAACACGCTCAATCGCATTCGCGAGAACGACCGCGTCATAGGCCTGGTTCGCACCAGCCTCGAGCGCCGCGTCGCCGGTTATCGCTACGCGCTGGAGCGCCTGGTGATTTCGTCGCCGTCGCAGGACGCGGTGACCGCCGAGCAGATGCTCAACAAGCTCGGCACCGAGGTCGGCTTCTTCCAGACCCGCACCGCGCCGAGCTACCGCCGCGGGCCGAGCCTCGCCTTTCAGCGCTGACTACTGCGCCGCCGCGGTCGGCATCGCTTGCGGCGTGCAGCGCGCATTGGCGATCGTCGCCTGCGCCATCGGCAGCAGGCCGGGCTCCGGCGCCAGCGCGCGGATGGCGATCAGCCCCGTCACGGTGGGCGATTCCACGATCAGGCGGTCCGCCGCGGTGACATCCTCGTCTTCGGGCATCTGACTCTTCTGTTCCGCCGTCATCAGATCGAGCTCGATAACGCGGCGCCCGGCGGCGCGGTCGTTGATGGCGTAATAGGCGACGTCGT
>JAHCKF010000409.1 GCA_026125925.1 Pseudolabrys sp. | reverse complement strand
TGCGGTAATTCTTGATGACGGTGTTGAGCGGATATTCGTCGCGCCAGAACTGCAGCGCCTCGGCGGCGCGGCCGGCCGTGCCGAGATCGTAGAGGTGACGGATGTCGCCGCCGGCGGAGAAAGCCTTCTCCCCCGCGCCGGTGATGACGACACGGGTCACCGCCGGATCGTCGGCCCATTCGTCAAGCTGCGCGCGCAGCGCCTTGACCATGCCGTGGGTCACGGCATTGAGCGCCTTCGGCCGGTTCAGCGTCACCAGCCCGGCGGCGCCGCGGCGTTCGAACAGGATTTCGCTCATTCCCCTCCCCCCATGAGCCCTTGCGAATGGTGGGGAGGGGTCAGGGGTGGGGGGAAACTTGTGTCAACGTTCGGCATCGCAATCCAACTCAATTGAAGCCCCCCCACCCCGGTTTGCAATCGCAAGCGATCGCAAACCGACCCTCCCCACCGCTGCGCGGGGGGAGGGAAAAAAGAGAAGCGCCTTTTCGCCACACAGCATCCGCAAACTCAATTCCCCAACATGTTGCGCGACACGATCACGCGCATGACTTCGTTGGTGCCCTCGAGAATCTGATGCACGCGCACGTCTCGCAGCACGCGCTCGATCGGATGATCGCGCAAGTAGCCGTAGCCGCCGTGCAGTTGCAGGCAGCCATTGACCACCTCGAAGCCGGTGTCGGTGGCCAGCCGTTTGGCCTTGGCGGCGAGCTGTGTCGCCGCCGGCTCCTTGTCGCCGACCGCCACCGCGGCGCGATGTAAGAGAAGGCGCGCAGCTTCAATCTCCGTGGCGTAATCGGCGATGCGGAATTGCAGCGCCTGGAAGTCGGCAAGCCGCGTGCCGAATTGCTTGCGCTCCTTCATGTACTCGACGGTGCGGTCGAGACAGAATTGCGCGCCGCCGATCGAGCAGGCGCCGATATTGAGACGGCCGCCGTCGAGTCCGGCCATGGCGATCTTGAAGCCCTCGCCTTCACGGCCGATGAGGTTGGCCGCCGGCACGCGGCAGTTCTCGAACATCACCATGGCCGTCGGCTGCGACTTCCAGCCGAGCTTTTTCTCCTGCGCGCCGAACGACAGTCCCGGAGTGCCCTTCTCCACCGCGATGCAGGAAATGCCGCGCGGCCCGCCTTCACCCGTCCGCGCCATCACCAGGTACACATCCGACATGCCACCGCCAGAGATGAAGGCCTTGGCGCCGTCGAGCACATAAGTATCGCCATCACGCCGCGCCTTGGTGGTCAGGCTGGCGGCGTCCGACCCCGCGCCCGGCTCGGTCAGGCAGTAGCTGCCGAAATGCTCCATCGAACACAGCTTCGGCAGGAAGCGCCGGCGCGCATCGTCGCTGCCATAGGTGTCGATCATCCACGCCACCATGTTGTGGATGGAGATATAGGCAGCGGTCGAGGTACAGCCCTGCGCCAGCTCTTCGAAGATCAGTGCGGCATCGAGCCGGGTCAGGCCCGAGCCGCCGACATCGTCGCGCACATAGATACCGCCAAAGCCGAGCGCGGCGGCTTCGCGCAAGGTGTCGGCCGGAAATTCCGAGCCTTCGTCCCAGTCGCGTGCAAACGGCATCATCGCGTCGCGCGCGAATTGCCGCGCGGTGGCCTGGAAGGCCTGTTGTTCTTCGGTGAGCGAAAAATCCATCGGCCGCGCCTCCCGGCCGCTTTGCTAGCAGGCGGCACGCCGCCGACCAAGACCCCGCCTGCCCCGCTCAGGCCGGCGAGGCAATCTTCATGAGGACAAGACCCGATACGATCAGCCCGGCGGCGATAACGCGCATGGCGCTCATGTCCTCGCCGAACATGACGATGCCGGCGACGAAGGCGCCGACCGCACCGATGCCGGTCCAGACCACATAGGCCGTACCGACCGGCAGGCTGCGCATCGCCAGCGACAACAGCACCACGCTGGCGATCATGCCGGCAATGGCGATCGCCGAGGGTATCGGCCGCGTGAAGCCGACCGATGCCTTGAGCGCCAACGCCCAGACGATCTCCAACAGACCCGCGGCAACCAGAACGATCCAGACCATGACGGCCCTCCTCAACAGAGCACCGGGCCGTCCCGGACAGGTTCCGGCGCGGCGTACCGCGCGGTGAGGTCGTGGCCTCGTCAGGCAATGTAAAAATCGGGCGCGCCCGGTCAAGACAGGCTCCGAGCGCATGGCTTTAGGCCGCTCTTCGGGTAGCGGGACCGCCGTGAAGGGGGTATTAGAACGGTTCTGGAGTGGATTTCATGGCCATCAAATACGGACGCCCCCTGCAGCATAAGGTCGGGTTCCTGCCCGGCGAGCCGGAGACCGCCGCCGCGGCGCGCCAGCTCGACCTCGCCACGCGCCTGCGGCGCAACCGCCGCGCCGACTGGACCCGCCGCATGGTGCGGGAAAATGTCCTCACCACCGACGATCTGATCTGGCCGATCTTCGTCATGGATGGCGACAAGGCGCGCCAGCCCGTTCCCTCGATGCCCGGCGTCGAGCGGCTGTCGGTCGATCAGGCCGTGCGCGAAGCCGAACGCGCCGCCAAGCTGACGATCCCCTGCATCGCGCTGTTTCCCTATACCGACCCGTCGCTCCGCGACGAGACCGGATCCGAGGCGCTGAACGAGAACAATCTCGTCTGCCGCGCCGTGCGCGCCATCAAGAAGGCGGTGCCTGAGATTGGCATTCTCTGCGACGTCGCGCTCGATCCCTACACCAGTCACGGCCATGACGGCCTGATGCGCGACGACGGCGTCATCCTCAACGACGAAACCGTCGAGGTGCTGGTCAAGCAGGCGCTGGTGCAGGCGGAGGCCGGCTGCGACATCATCGCGCCGTCCGACATGATG
>JAHCKF010000408.1 GCA_026125925.1 Pseudolabrys sp. | reverse complement strand
CGTGGAGAAGGTGTAGCCGATCGACAGATTGGTGGCGATGAACAAGGTGCTGAGCACGGCCAGCACGCCGAGATTGCCGAGCATCGGCACGCCGAACAGCAAGACGCCGATGGCGATGATCATGGCCGCCTGCACGAAGCCGACCAGCACGTAAGGAATGATCTTGCCGAGCATGATCTCGATCGGCGTAATCGGCATGGCCAGCAGGTTTTCCATCGTGCCGCGCTCGATCTCGCGCGTCACGGACAGCGCGGTATAGATCAGCATCGTCATGGTGAGGATGGTACCGACCAGGCCCGGCACGATATTCAATTCGGTCTTGGCCGCGGGGTTGTAGCGCGCGTGCGTCCGGATCTCGAACGGCGCGGTGCCCGCTGGCGGAATGGCGTAGTCATGCACCAACGCCGTCTGCACCAGACGGCCCAGCGCGCTGAGCGCCGAACTGGCAGCGACGGGATCGGTGGCGTCGGCCGCGACCAGCATGGCCGGCATATCGCCGCGGCGCAATTGGCGCTCGAAATCGGCCGGGATCTCGATGCCGAACAGCACCTTGCCGGAGGCGAGCAGGCGATCGAGTTCCGCTTCGCTGCGCGGCAGTTCGGTGACCTTGAAATAGCGCGTGTTGTTGAGGGCGGCGAGAATCGAGCGGCCGACGTCGCTCGATTCCTGCAACAGCACCGCAGTGGGCAGATCGCGCGGCGTTGTGTTGATCGCGTAGCCAAACAGCAGAAGCTGCACCAGCGGGATCGTCACGATCATGATGAAGGAGACGCGGTCGCGTTTGAGCTGGATGAACTCCTTGACCAGCACGGCCCAGGTCTTGCGCCAGAAGCCGTCGCCGCGCCTGCGCCGTGGCGCTTCGTCGGGGATGATCTGGTTCATTGGAAGTTGTCTTTCGCGCGGCCCATCAGGTCGATGAAGACATCCTCGAGCGAAGCCTCGGAACGCTGCCAGTCGAGATCGCCGCGCACCTTGTAGGGCGCGATCGCCGCCTCCAGAGCGTCGGCGTCACGACCCGAGACATGCAGGCTGGTGCCGAACGGCGCCACCATGTCGACACCGGGCTTGTGCTCGAGGTCGTGGCCGAGCGCGCTGATGCCGCCGGCACTGCGCGACGACACGACATAGGTCGTCAGATGCGAGGCGGCGATCACCTCAGCGACCGTGCCGCGCACCAGCAATTCGCCATAGGCGATATAGGCAATCTCGTGACAGCGCTCGGCCTCGTCCATGTAATGGGTCGAGACCAGCACGGTCAGTCCATCAGCGGCGAGCGCGTGGATCTCGTTCCAGAATTCACGGCGCGCTTTCGGATCGACGCCGGCGGTCGGCTCGTCGAGCAGCAATAATTGCGGGCTCGGCATGGTGCAGGCGCCGAGGGCGAGGCGCTGCTTCCAGCCGCCGGAGAGTTCGCCCGCGAGTTGCTCCTCGCGGCCGGTGAGTCCGAGGCGCTCGATGGCCGCGCGCGCCGCGGCGCGCGGCTTCGCCAGGCCGTAGATGCGACCGATGAATTCGAGATTCTCGCGCACCGACAGGTCCTGATAGAGGCTGAAGCGCTGGGTCATGTAACCGACCTTGTGCTTGATCTTGTCGGTCTCGGTGCGGATGTCGTAGCCGAGGCAGGTGCCAGTGCCCTCATCCGGCGTCAGCAGGCCGCACAGCATGCGGATGGTGGTCGTTTTGCCGGAGCCGTTGGGGCCGAGGAAGCCGTAGATGGTGCCGCGCCTGACCTGCATCGACACGTCGCGCACCACGGCGCGACCATCGAAGCGCTTGGTCAGGTGCTGCACGTCGATGACGACGTCGCGGCCGTCATCGGCCTTGGCGACGGCGGCGCTCATGGCTGAACTCCGCGTGTCACTGTAACGGGTTGGCCAACGCGAAACTTCGACGGATCATCCGGCCGCGCCTCGATCAGATAGACCAGCTTGGCGCGCTCCTCGAGGCTGTAGATCACCGGCGGGGTGTACTCGGCGCTGCGGGCAATAAATGTCACCTTTGCGGTCAGGCCGGATACGCAACTATCACAACTGACGCCGACGTTTTCACCGATCTGGATGGCAGCCAGCTCGCGCTCCGGCGCAAAGAAGCGGATCTTGAGATTCGCCGGCGGCAGCAGCGCGACCACCGGCTTGCCGGGTTGGACGGTCTCGCCCGGTCGGAAGTAGACTTCTTCCACCGAGCCGGTGACCGGGCTGAGCTGCCGGCGGCGCGTCAGCCGGGTCTGCGCCGCATCGAGATTGGCCTGCGCCTGCTGCAAGGCCGCCTTGGCGTCGTCCATGGTCTTTTGAGTGCCGGCGGCGGTCTTCAGCAGCTCCTGGGCCCGGCCGAAAGCCTGCTGGGCCGATGCCAATGCCGCCTCGCGCACTTGCACATCAGCCTTCTGTAAATCGTCGTCGAGCGTGAACAGCAGATCACCTTTTGTAACCTTGTCACCCTGGCGCACCTTGAGGTCCTCGACGCGGCCCTGCTCGTCCGGCGACACGAATATGGTTTCGGCCTCGACCCAGCCCTGCAACTGCCGATCGGGCCCCTTGTCGCAACCGGCGAGCAGAAGCGCCGCCGCCGTCAACGCGGCAAAACGGAACGTCATGACTGACTCCTCGGGGCAAACAGAATGTCGATATGGGCCTGCATCATCCGGCGCACGTCGAGCGGCGCCAGATCGCCGAACAGGCCGGTCCAGACGATGGCGACCAGCCCGGGCGCGGCGAGAAGTTGGGGAAATTCGACGAGCTCAGCGGGCACTTCGCCGCGTGCGGCGCCGCGCTTGAGAATGGCGCGCAACGCCTCGATGATGCGCGACAGCACCTCGCGATAGTAAAATTCGGCGAGCTTGGGG
>JAHCKF010000407.1 GCA_026125925.1 Pseudolabrys sp. | reverse complement strand
GTTCTTGCGCCGGCCGATGCTGGCCTTGAACCAGACGCTGCCGCCCTCCATCGGGCGGCGGAAGCCCGTGCGTTTTCCCGGCTCGCGCGGCGCGCCTTCTTCGCCCGCAGGGAAGCCCCCGTCGCGCGGGCGATGCCGGTCGTTGCGGTCGTCGCGAAAGCGGCCACCGCGATCCGGACCCGGATCGACCACGTCCTCCGGCGCGGGCAGACGCGCGCGATAAAGCCGCGCCAGCGCCGCTGCGATCTCCTCGGCGGATTTCTCGGCGAGCAGGATGCGCGCCAGCGCCAGATCGTCTTCGCTCGGCGGCTCGGTGAAGACCTCGTCCTGCATCATGCGTTGCTGGTCGAGCTTGCGGATTTCGTCCGCCTGCGGCGCGGCGGCCCAGACCGCGTTGACGCCGGCCTGCTTGAAGAACATCTCGGCGCGGCGGCGGCGTGAATTCGGCACCAGCAGGACGCTGACACCCTTCTTGCCGGCGCGGCCGGTGCGGCCGGACCGGTGCTGCATCACTTCCGGGTCGTTCGGCAATTCGGCATGGATGACGAGGGCAAGGCCGGGAAGATCGATGCCGCGCGCGGCGACGTCGGTCGCGACGCAAACGCGGGCGCGGCCGTCGCGCAGCGATTGCAGTGCGGTGGTGCGTTCGTTTTGCGTCAACTCGCCGGATAGCGCGACCACCAGAAAGCCGCGCTCCAGCAAGGCGGCCTGCAGGTGCTTCACGGCGCTGCGCGTGTTGCAGAACACCAGCGTGCTCGGCGCTTCGTAGAAGCGCAGGATGTTGACCACGGCGTTTTCGGTCTCGTGCGCGGCGACGCGAATGGCGCGGTATTCGATATCGGTGTGGCCTTGCTCGTCGCCCCGGACTTCGACGCGGAAAGCGTCCTTCTGATATTGCTTGGCCAGCGCAACGATGCCGCGCGGCAAGGTCGCGGAGAACAGCAGCGTGCGCCGCTCCGCGGGCGTCGCCTCCAGCAGAAGCTCCATGTCCTCTCGAAAGCCGAGATTGAGCATTTCGTCGGCCTCATCGAGGACGATGACTTTCAATTCGGAGAGATCGAGCCGGCCCCGCCTCAGGTGATCGCACAGGCGGCCGGGCGTGCCGACGACGATATGCGCCCCTTCGGTGAGTTCGCGCTGTTCGCGGCGCGGGTCCATGCCGCCGACGCAGGACACGACTCGGGCGCCGCAGAAGTGATAGAGCCAGGTCAATTCGCGCTGCACCTGGATCGCCAGTTCGCGCGTCGGCGCGACGATCAGGGCCAAAGGTTTGCCCGCGCGGGCGAAGCGTTCCGCTCCGTCCAGAAGATCGGCGGCGAACGCGAGGCCGTAGGCGACGGTCTTGCCCGAGCCGGTCTGCGCCGAGACCAGCAGATCGCGTCCGGCGGCGTCGCCGGCGAGCACCGCCTTCTGCACCGGCGTCGGCTCCGTGTAGCGGCGTTCCGCCAGAGCACGGGCAATCTGCGGTTGGTCGGACATAAATGTCATGAGCGAAGCGCCTTGGGGTTCGCCGCACGAAAGCGGGAACGCGGCGGGTCGAGGCCCGCGGCTCTGCGCTAAACGTCGGAAATGGTGCCGGCGGTCTATTCCCTTCGGAGGCGGGCGTAAAGGGGCGCCGCGGCGTGCGCGTGGGCCCCGACCCGCGGCCCGAATGCCGGAAATTGCCTGCTACCGGTTGCCGGCCGGATGCCACCAGTGGCCGCGTAGTGCGATGCCCTCGACCAGGATTCGCTTGTTGCCGTTCATCTTTTCGCCGGTTGAATCGGTATAGGGGAAGCTGCCCTCGCCGACGGTAAAGATGGTGGCGTCGCCGGCTGCGCCGGGGCGCAAGGTGCCGAGCTCCGGGCGGCGGATCGCGGCGGCGGCGTTGGCCGTGGTGGCGCGGATGACGTCGTTCAGTGGCGTGCCGAGGCACAGGAATTTCGACAGCGTGGTCGCCTGATCGAACACCGGGCCTTCGAGATTGAGGCTGTGCACGTCGGAGGAGATCGTGTCCGGCATGAAGCCGGCATCGAGCATGGCGCGGGCAACCTTAAACGAGAACGAGCCCATGCCGTGCCCGACATCGAACAGCACGCCGCGCTGGCGTGCCTCGAGCACGGCAGTCTTGACCGCCCCTTGTCCGGTGATCGGCGAATTGGGGAAGGGGCGGAAGCAGTGGGTCAGCGTGTCGCCCGGCCGCAGGCGGACGAGGACGTCCTCATAGGTCGGCGGCGGCTCGTCGATGTGCACCATCAGCGGCATCGACAGCTCCTCGGCGACCTGTACCGCGATGTCGAGCGGCGCGATGCCCGAGGAGCCGCTGGCATTGCGGCCGACCCGCACCTTGATGCCGACGATGGCATCGCGGTTCTCGTTGGCGACCGCCACCGCGTCCGCGGGGCTCATCAGCCGCATGTCGCTGCTCTCGCCGACCATGATGCGCTTGGAGAAGGCGAAGATGCCGGCAAAGGACACGTGAATGAAGGCGAGAATGCGCGGCTCGCTCGGTTCGATGACGTGCTTGAGGAAACCCTTGAAATTACCGGGGCCGGCGCTGCCGGCATCGATCAGCGTCGTGACGCCGCTGCGCTTGGCAAAATCCCCGGGATCGACCCCGAGCGAGGTGCCGCCCCAGTAGACATGGGTATGCAGATCGATGAAGCCGGGCGCCACGATCCGTCCGCTGACATCGCGCACATCGGCGCCGTTCGTTGCGGCGATGTTGGGTTCGACGGCCGCGACCTTACCGCCGGCGAAGGCCACATCGGCCACACCATCCAGCCCTTGCGCCGGATCGATGACGTGCCCGCCCTTGAGGATCAGATCGTAGCTCATGTCACTGTCGTCCTGTCATTCGATGC
>JAHCKF010000406.1 GCA_026125925.1 Pseudolabrys sp. | reverse complement strand
AGCGACAGGATCGGCGCCAGCGGGTCGGCCATTTCAATCCTGCCGATGGTGGGCGGTGCGGCGCCGGGCGGCGTCGGCCGCTGCAACTGCTCGACCAGAGCCGCAATCGCCGTCGGCGGCACGGCGTCTGCGGCGGCGCTTGCTTCGCTGATGGTCGGTTGCGTCGCGGGTGTCGCCGTCATCGCATCAGGCGCAGCGACGGTCTCGGCCGTGATCGTCTCCGTTACTTCGACGGTCAGATCGTCGAGCCACAGTTCATAGGTCTCGACCTCACCGGCCTTGAAGACTCGTCCAGGCTCGATCGCGCCTTGCGGCGCAGGCGCGGCCTTCGTTTCGGCTTTGGTGGCCGCCGGCGCAATGTCGGCCGGCGAGGCTTCTACCTTGGTTTCGACATTGGCTTCGAATTTGGCGCCGGCCGGCTGATCGCTCGCGCTATCGCTGATCGCTTCAGCCAGCGGTTCAATCGTCGCTTCAACCTTGGGCGCGGCGACCGGCGGCGGCGACAGTTCGCTCCACGCCGCGGCCGTCTCGACCGCAGGCGCTTCGGCCTGCACCAGTGAGTCCGGGCGCGTGGCGAGTTGCGCCTGATAATCGAATTCGACCTTGGGGATGCCGATGGCGTCCGGCGCCACGGTGGACTTGAGCCGGGCGGCCAGCGCCTCGGTCGTGTCGGTCTTCTCCGATTTCGCCTTCGGCGCTTCGGCGGGCTGCATCAGCACCACCGGCGCGGCCGGGGCCGCCGCGAGCGGCTGCGGGATCGGCAGTTCCGGCTGTTCCGGCGGCGGCACTTCCGCCAGCGCTTCGAGCGCGCGCAGGTCGTCCGGCATCGTCACCAGCGCTTCGAGCCGCGCCTGCGTGAAGTCGATCAGCGCCGACAAGGTCGCTGCCTTGATCGCGCTCGGTGAGTTCTCGGTCTGCGGTTTGGCCGTGCGCAAGGTGTCGAGCAGCGCGCGCAGGTCCTGGCGGATGCGGTCGGCCTCGGCCGCCGGCTTGTGGGTACGCGCGGTTTCCTCGAGCCGGTTCAGCGCTTCGAGCACCACTTCGGTGTCGGCGTGGCGGTTGCGCCGGGCGTATTCGGCGAGGAAGGCGCGGCCGCGCGCGCTCGCGCCCAGCGCCTCGCAGAACGACTGGTAGTCGTCCTCGGCAACCTGGACCGCCGCCGCGTCACGGCGCAGCGCTGAGTTCTCGTTGGCCGATTTCGGGGCCGGTATGGAGGCCATAAGCGGCGCTCGCTCCCTCGTAGCCAGTGGCATTTTCCGCACACGCGTTTATCAATCATGCATCCTGATTCGGCCAGCGGCCCGCCGGCCTTGGCCACCGCTGAATTCCACAACTGAATCAAGGCACTGCGGAGCCTGAGCCCGCCCGATGCCCACGCCTTTGCGGCCGCGACTGCCCCTGATGTCGAGCGACACCGGCTTTGCGGTGCGCAGTGCCGCGTTCTACGCCGCGCTGTTCATGCTCAACGGCATCGTGCTGCCGTTCTTTCCGGTGTGGCTCAAGGCCAAGGGCGTCGAGGCGGCGCTGATCGGCATCATCCTGGCGGCGCCGCCGGTGGTGCGCATCATCGCCATTCCGCTGGTGACCGCCAACGCCGACCGCAGGGACGCCGTGCGCGGCACTCTCATTGCGGCGAGCGCGCTGTGCGTCGCCGGCTACGCGCTGGTGGCGTCCGTCGAAGGCGGCCTCGTCATCCTCGTGGCTTACGCGCTGACGTCCTTCGCCATCACGCCGATCATGCCGCTGCTCGAGACCTATACGTTGCGCGGGCTGGGCGCGCGCGGCCGCGCCTATGGTCCGGTGCGGCTGTGGGGATCGGTCGCCTTCATCGTCGGCCTGTTCGGCGCCGGCTTTGCCGCCGACGTCATGGCGGCGCGCGAGCTGATTTGGCTGATCGTCGCGGCGAGCGCCATTGCGCTGGTGATGGCGGTCAACCTCGCGCCGCTGTCGGCCGGCGACACGACGCCGGCGGCGCCATCGCCCGCGCCGCGCCGGCGCCTGCTGCGCGACCGCGCCTTCCTCGTCGTCGCCGTATCGGCCGGGCTGACGCAGGCGAGCCACGCCGTCTATTACGGCTTCTCGGCGCTCGACTGGAGCAAGGCCGGGCTCGACGGCACCGCGATCGCCGCGCTGTGGGCACTGGGCGTCATCGCCGAGATCATTCTGTTCGCATTCCTGAACCGGCTGCCGGCTGTCCTGACGCCGGAACTGTTGCTGATCGTCGGCGGCGCCGGCGCCGTCCTGCGCTGGATCGTCATGGCCTTCGATCCGCCGGTGGCGTTGCTGCCGCTGTTGCAATTGCTGCACGCCTTGAGCTTCGGCATGACCTATCTCGGCGCGCTGTTCTTCACGCATCGCCATGCGCCGCCGGGGCAGGCGGCCACCGCGCAGGGTTATCTCGCGATCGTTCTCGGTGTCACGGCGGCCTGCGCCACAGCCGCATCGGGCTGGCTCTACGGCGCGTTCGGCGACAAGGCCTATGCGGCGATGGCGCTAGTGGCGATCGTTGGCTGCGGTTACGGCGCTATAGCGCATCGCGCGGCGCGCCGCGTGAGTGGCGACGCGGCGTGAGGCGCGGCGATCTTGGCGCGCCTCGGCAGCGCGGCGCTCGGCGCGGTGCTTGCTGCGCGTCGTCGTCTCGGCGCGGCGGGTTTCGGCGCGCGCGCCGCATTCCGACACGATGCCGTGCATTGCCGCGCCCTGCATATAGATCATCTTGCGCGACAGGCCGCCGTTGCGGTTGATCCAGCGGCGCACGTCCTTCGGATAGATATTCCACAGAGCCTGCGTGCCGAGCTGGCTCGTCACCGGCGTGCCGTCCGAGTCCGGCATCCAGGCGGCGT
>JAHCKF010000405.1 GCA_026125925.1 Pseudolabrys sp. | reverse complement strand
GTAATGAACTTGATGCCGACCTCGCCGGCGGCGCGGATCGTGCGACGCAAAGCCTCGACGCCGCGGCGATGGCCTTCGACCCGCGGCATGCCGCGCGCCGCCGCCCAGCGGCCGTTGCCGTCCATGATGATGCCGACATGGCGCGGCACGTCGGCAGCGGCGATCGGCGTATGGGGGACGTCGGACATGCGGGCGGACCTCAGACCGTGAGGATCTCCTTTTCCTTGACGGCGAGCAGTTGATCGACTTCGGCGATGCCGGCGTCGGTCGCCTTCTGGATCTCGGTGGTGAAGCGCTCGATCTCGTCCTTGCCGTGATCCTTCTCGAGCTTCTTGAGCGTGTCGAGCGCATCGCGGCGCACGTGCCGCACGGCAACGCGCGCGGCTTCGGCATATTTGTGCGCGAGCTTGACCAGTTCCTTGCGGCGGTCCTGGTTGAGCTCGGGAATGCGCAGGCGGATGGTCTGGCCTTCGGTCGCCGGCGACAGGCCGAGATTGGAATCGACGATCGCCTTCTCCACCGGCTTGACCAGCGACTTGTCCCAGACATTGACTGAGATCATGCGCGGTTCGGGCACCGTGACGCTGGCGCACTGGTTGAGCGGCATCTGCTGGCCATAGGCTTCGACCATCACCGGATCGAGCAGATGCGCCGAGGCGCGACCGGTGCGCAGACCGGACAATTCGGTCTTGAGCGCGGCCGAGGCGCCGGCCATGCGGCGCTTGATTTCGTTCATGTCATGAGTGGCAGTGGCCATGACGCTTCCCCAGACTAGAGCTGCCTCGACGGAGGCCTTCGGACACAGGCTTTGCCTGCCAATCCGCACTTAACAATGGCAGACGGCTTAGACCTTGGACGCGGATTCGACTAGCCGACGAGCGTTGACCGCCCCTCGCCGCGCAACACCTTCTCGACCGCGCCTTTGTCCGCCATCGAGAAAACAATGATAGGCAACCGGTTCTCACGGGCAAGCGCGAAGGCGGCGCCATCCATCACCTTGAGGTCCTTTTCGATCGCCTCCTGGTGGCTGACGCGCTCGTACCGCTTCGCCGAGGGGTCCTTCTTCGGGTCCGCGGTATAGACACCGTCGACATTGGTCGCCTTCAGCACCGCCTGGCAATCGAGTTCCGCCGCGCGCAGGACCGCCGTGGTGTCGGTGGTGAAGAATGGATTGCCGGTGCCGGCGGCGAGCAGCACGACCCGGCCCTTGGCGAGATTTTTCAGCGCGCGCTTGCGATTGTATTGCTCGCAGACCGCCGGCATGGCCAAGGCCGACAACGTGCGCGCCTCGCAGCCGGCGCGCTCGACGGCGGCCTCGAGCACGAGGCAGTTCATCACCGTCGCCAGCATGCCCATGGTGTCGCCGACCGGGCGCGGCACGCCACGGTTCGACACTTCGACGCCGCGGAAGATGTTGCCGCCGCCGACGACGACACCGAGCTCGACGCCCAGCTTCGCGGTCGCGGCGAGATCGGCGGCGATGCGCTCGACCGTCGGCTGATCGATGCCGAAGCCCTTGTCGGCCGACAGCGCCTCACCCGAGAGTTTGACGATGACGCGCTTGTAGATGGGATCAGCCATCGGCCGCAGCCCTCTTCTTGCGGAAGCGGCGGTGTTTTAAAGCACCGCCGCTTTGTCAGTTCAGTTGGTGCCCGCGGCCGCCGCCACTTCGGCGGCGAAATCGGACTCCTGCTTTTCGATGCCCTCGCCGAGCGCATAGCGCACGAAGCCGGTGATCTTGATCGGACCGCCGACCTTGCCTTCGGCTTCCTTCACCGCCTGGGCGACGCTCTTCTTGCCGCTATCGTCGAAGATGAACGGCTGCTCGAGGAAGGTCTGCTCCTTGTAGAAGGTCTTCAGGCCGTTCTCGACGATCTTCTCGATCATGTTCTCGGGCTTGCCCTGCTGACGGAACTTGTCGGCGAGTACGTCCTTCTCACGCTTGATGATATCGGCCGACACGCCCGAGGCATCGAGCGCGATCGGGTTCGACGAGGCGACATGCATCGCGAGCTGACGGCCGAGGGCCAGCAGTTCGTCGGTGTTGCCCGGCGACTCCAGACCGACGATGACGCCGATCTTGCCGAGGCCTTCCGACACCGAGGTGTGAACGTAGGAGCCGATCGCGCCCTTCGACACTTCGAGCATTGCCGCGCGGCGCAACGTCATGTTCTCGCCGATCTTGGCGATCGTGTCGTTGAACGCATCCTTGATGGTGATCGACCCCGCCTTCGAGGCGAGGATCTTCTCGACATCGGTGCCGACATCGAAGGCGGCTCCGACCGACATCAACACCAGACCCTGGAACAGGTCGTTGCGCGCGACGAAATCGGTCTCCGAGTTCACCTCGACGACGACGGCTTTGGTGCCACGCACGGCAAGGCCGATGAGGCCTTCGGCGGCGACGCGGCCGGCCTTCTTCGCGGCCTTCGACAGGCCCTTCTTGCGCAGCCAATCCTGCGCGGCGGTCATGTCGCCCTGCGTTTCCGAAAGCGCGGCCTTGCAATCCATCATGCCGGCGCCCGTCGAGTCACGGAGCTCCTTGACCATTGCTGCTGAGATATTTGCCATCAATCCAATCCTTCAACCGTCAAGGCCGGCAAACCGCAATGTCGGCCGGTGACGTCATCCATTCGGGAGCAAGGAGACCGGCGCCCGGTGGGGCGCCGGCTGTTCGCTTTTGCTTATTCGGCTTCCGCCATCATCGACTTGGCCTTGGCGACCCAGCCGTCGACGCGGCCCGGCAGACCGACTTCTTCGCCGACGTTATGCGCGGCGGTCGGCGACAGTTCGGCGAGCTGCGAGTAGTGGAAGATGCCGAGGTCGTTGAGCTGCTTTTCGATCGCGCCC
>JAHCKF010000404.1 GCA_026125925.1 Pseudolabrys sp. | reverse complement strand
CACCAAGTCGGTGGCGCTGCTCGGGGCGCGCAACCGGCCGCCGATCCGTTGCAACGCCGTGTGCCCGGCGTTTCTCGAAGGCCCGATGGTCGATGGCATCGCCGGCACGGCGCGCGATCCGGGCGGCGCGATGGAGAAGATGAGCGCCGAAATACCGGTCGGTCGTCTCGGCAAGCCGGCGGAAGTGGCCGCATTGTGTCTTTATCTGTTGTCGGACGACAGCGGCTTCATCACCGGCGCGGATTTGCCGATCGATGGCGGGCTGACGGCTCGCTGAATCGTAGCCCGGATGGAGCGCAGCGAAATCCGGGAAGGACAGTCCCGGGTTTCGCTGCGTTTCACCCGGGCTACAGGTCAGTAACTACCCCCGCATCAGCGCGCTGACATGGGCGGCCACGGAGCGCGCGAGGCCCTGGAGGTCGTAGCCGCCTTCGAGCAGCGAGACGACGCGGCCTTGCGCGGTTTCGTCGGCGATTTCCATCAGCTTCTTCGTCGCCCAGGCGAAATCCGCCTCGACCAGATTGAGATTGGCGAGCGGATCGCGGGTATGCGCGTCGAAGCCGGCCGAGATGATGAGCAGGTCCGGCGCGAAGCGGCGCAGCCGCGGCAGGATGACGGTCTCGAAGGCTTCGCGGAATTGCTCGCCACCATCGCCGGCGCGCAACGGCGCATTGACGATGGTGTCGAACTCACCGCGCTCGCCGATTGCACCGGTGCCGGGATAAAGCGGCATTTCGTGCGTCGATTCATAAAGCACGGACTTGTCGGCCCAGAAGATGTCCTGCGTGCCGTTGCCGTGATGCACGTCGAAATCGACGATGGCGGCGCGTTCGATGCCGTGCTTCTTCTGCGCATAGCGCGCCGCGATCGCCGCGTTGTTGAAGAAGCAGAAGCCCATCGGCTTGGCCGTCTCGGCGTGATGGCCGGGCGGGCGGGTGGCGACGAAGGCGTTGGCGACCTTGCCGGTCATCACCTCGTCGACGCCAAGCACCGCGCCGCCGGCGCAGCGCAATGCCGCCTCGAACGAACCGGGCGACATCGTGGTGTCGGCGTCGATGCGCACCATGCCTTCGGAGGGCGAGGCTTCGCGGATCGCCTCGAAATATTCGAGCGGGTGGGCGAGACTGACGATATCGCCGTCGGCCATCGGCGCCTGTTCGCGCGCCAGCATCTGAAATTGCTCGGCGGCGAGCGCTTCGTCCACCGCACGCATGCGGTCGGGCCGCTCCGGGTGACCGGCGGGAACCTCGTGATCGATGCAGGCGGGATGGGAAATGAGGAGTGTGGACATCTTGAGTATGTAGCTCTGAAGCTCGATTGATTCAATTGTCGGGCTACTTCAGCGCCTTCAGGCTCACGCCCGCCGGCGCGGGGATCGAATCCGGCACGAAGAAATCGACCTGCAGCGGCTGGCTCGGATTAACGCGATACTGATCGAAATCGGTGACGCCCTCGCTGGCGAGGAAGGTGTCGTCGATCAGGAACTGGCCGGTGAAGCTCTTCGGCTTCTGGAAAATGCGCCAGGCCGCCTCGGCGAGAATGTCCGGCGTGCGCGACATGTTCATCAGCGCGTCGCCGCCGAGCAGGTTCTTGACCGCCGCGGTGGCGATGGTGGTGCGCGGCCACAAAGCGTTGACGGCGATCTTGCCGTGCTGCTCGCCGGCAAGGCCGAGCACGACGAGGCTCATGCCGAATTTGGCCATCGAATAGGCGGTGTGCGGCGCGAACCACTTCACCGCCATGTCGAGCGGCGGCGACAGCATCAATATGTGCGGGTTCGCGGCCTTGAGAAGATGGGGCAGGGCGTATTTCGACACCATGAAGGTGCCGCGCGCGTTGATCTGGTGCATCAGGTCGAAGCGCTTCATGTCGGTCTGCGCCACCGGCGTCAGCGAGATGGCGCTGGCATTGTTGACGACGATGTCGAGGCCGCCGAACTGTGCCGCGGTCCTGTCGAGCGCTTCCTTGACCTGCGCTTCCTCGCGCACATCGACGATCAGCGGCAGCGCCTTGCCGCCCGCCTTTTCGATGTCCTCGGCGGCAGTGTAGATGGTGCCCTCGAGCTTGGGATGCGGCTCGGTGGTCTTGGCGGCGATGGCGACGTTGGCGCCATCGCGCGCGGCGCGCAGGGCGATGGCGAGCCCGATACCGCGCGACGCGCCGGTGATGAACAGGGTTTTGCCCTTCAGTGACATATCCGCCCTCGTGTGCGTTCGATCGTTGCCGCCAATCTACTGCGGACCGTCCGGCGTTGATATGGGTCAAGACGGCTTTTGCCGCGGCGGCCTAGTCTTTATGTATGGATACATCAGTCACCGCGACCGATCTCAAAGTCCGGCTGAAAACGGCGCTGGCCGCTCATGGCATCGCCGTCACCGACAAGGACGGGGGCCTCGCCGGCGAGGCCGAGAAGATCCTCGCCAAATGGTGGCTCGGCAGCCGCAAGGTGAGCTACCGCATGTCGTGCCGCTTCGACGAAGCGGCGAAGGCGGTGCATTTCCGCGAAGCCGTGGTCGAGAAAAGCTCGGGCATGCCGCCGCCGACTCTGTCGGTGGAAGTGACGACCACCAGCGGCTGGACGCGTTCTGGTTCACGCACCGACACGTCGCCGGCCGGCGGCGGTACGGTCGATTACGGCCAGGCGCGCAACGCGGTGGAGCAGGCGGTCAAGAACGCCGGCTGGACGTTCCGCTTGGAAGGCGGCCGGATGCCGTGAGAACATGTCGTCCCCCCGAAGGCGGGGACCCATAATCCCGGTGCCGACGAAACGCTGCGGCGTATGGGCCCCCGCCTTCGCGGGGGGCGACGTCTTAGGCCAACGCCGCTTCCGCCCCAGTAATGCTCTGCGCGCCTTCGGT
>JAHCKF010000403.1 GCA_026125925.1 Pseudolabrys sp. | reverse complement strand
CACCGGCTCCGGCGTCACGATCGCGCCGGACGGGCTGGTGCTGACCAACTGCCACGTCGTCGAAGGCGCCAAGGACATCCGGCTGCTCGACACCGAGGGCCGCGTCATGGAGGCGCGCGTGATCGGCGTCGATCCCGACACCGACCTGGCGCTGCTGCGCGCCGGGGCGGTGCGCGATCTGCCGCATGCCGCGCTCGGCGATTCCAAGGCGCTGCGCCGCGGCCAGCTCGTCGTCGCCATCGGCAATCCGCTGGGCTTTGAATCGACCGTCACCGCCGGCGTCATCTCGGCGCTCGGCCGCTCGCTGCGCGCGCGCAACGGCCGCCTGATCGAGGACGTCATCCAGACTGATGCCGCGCTCAACCCCGGCAATTCCGGCGGTCCGCTGGTGTCGTCGCGCGGCGAGGTGATCGGCATCAACACCGCGGTGATCCGCGGCGCGCAGGGCATCTGCTTTGCCGTCGCCGCCAACACCGCGCAGTTCGTGTTGAGCGAACTGATCCGGCACGGCCGGGTGCGGCGCGGTTATATCGGCGTGTCCGGGCAGACCGTCGAGGTGCCGCGGCGTCATGCGCGTTTCGCCGGCATCGACAACGCTACGGGCGCGATGGTTTCAGGCCTCGAGGCGAACGGTCCGGCGGCCAAGTCGGGGCTGATGTCGTTCGACATCATCGTGCGGGCCGACGGCGTGCCGGTGACCGGCGTCGACGATCTGATCCGCCTGCTCAACAGCGAGCGCATCGGACGCGCGATTGCGATCGATGTGCTGCGGCGCGGTACCTTGCGCAGTTTCGACGTCACGCCGCTGGAGCGGCCGACGCTGAAGGCGGCGTAGTTCGTGGCCCGGATGGAGCGAAGCGCAATCCGGGGAGCCGACCTCGTGTTGTCCCGGGTTACGCTTCGCTTCACCCGGGCTACAAGCTGATCATAGAGGCTGCGTTCAGCCAGACTACGGCGGGAAGGCCGCGTCGCACAGGGCGCGGTCGGCCGGCGGCAGGATGAAGACGCGGTCGTCCGAGCCGCGGCCGCCGAAGCTGGCGAAATCCTTCTCGCCCTCGGCGTGGATCTCGCCATCGGCGCCGCCGGCCACCTCGAGCCGCAGATCGTTGCCGCGCGCGGTCAGCGTCAGGCGGCCGCCATCGGCCTCGAGGAAGCAATCGGCGCGATCGCCGACGGTCTTGCACGACAGCACCTGGCCGTACCATTCCGGGGAGCGCTTGAGCATGAAGCCGATGCCGGCCTCGAAATTGTCGGGGCCGTTCTTGCGGGTCTCGTCGGAGCGGATATTGACGTCGAAATCGACGAGGATGCGCCGCACGGTCTGCCTGGGGTGACGCTTAAGATGGGCGTCGTCGTAGACGCGCAGATAGCAGGGCCGTCCATTGGCCGCGCCGGCGAAAAACCGGGTGTAGATATCGTCGGCGGCCGCGGCCGGCACCGTGACGGCGAGTGCGAGCAGGGACAGGATGCGCCAGTTCATCTCACCATTGTGCCGGATGAGGCGCGAGCAGACTTTGACGCACGTCACAAATTTGTCGGCCCCGACAAGCGAAAAGCGCGGCCTCTCGGCCGCGCTTTGGCGTTCATCCAGCAATAGCCGGGAGAATTACTGAGCCTTCTCTTCCTGCTCATCATCGGCGGCGGGCGCCGGAGCCGCTGCGGGCGTCGCCGCCGGCTTCTTGCCCTTGGCCTGCTTGAGCGCGTCCTTGCGGGCCTGCGGTTCGTAATTGGCCGTGCCCATGCACTTCTTGATGAAGGCGTTGCGCTTTGCGCCGGTCAGGTTGTCATTGTCCGCGCCGAATTTGCAGGTTTCCATCTTCTGGTCCTTGGTCGCGGCAGCAGCAGGCTGCGCGGCCGGCAGCACGGGCAGGAGACCGGCGAGCGCGAGAGCGGTGACCTTGAGATGCGGCATAGGTGTCGTCCCCTTGGCTTCCATTGGGCTCCGCTGACGGGCGGCGCCGAATTTAACTTAGCACGCTTCCGCCCTGCGGTGGGCGGCGAGCTGCGGCGCTCACGCCGCAGCTTTTATCTGCCCGCGAATTGCGGCTAGCTCTTGTCGCCCAGGAGACGCTTGGCCCACCAGCCGCGCTTCGGCGGCGTCGCCTCGGGCGCGGTCGAGGATACGACCGGCGTTGAATTCACGGGCGGCGCGACCGGAACCGTGACGATCGGTTCGCCGGCCGTCACGGGTGCGGGCTCGCGCACCGTCGAGCGGCGGCGGCGCGTTGTTTCCGGCGCCGGTTCGGCGGCGTCCGGCATGCTGGGAGCGGGCGCTGCGGCGACTTCGGCCTCGTGCACCGGCGTCGGCTGCGGAAAGGGCGGTGCCATCAGGCCGGCGTCCTCGTCACTGAGCACAGGGTGCGGCGCGCCTTCCGATGTTTCGTGCACGCCTTGTTCGAAGGACGCCTCCGGCTGCTCGCCGCCATTCTGACCAGTGCCATCGCCATCGCGGTGGCGGTTGCGACGGCCGCCGCGGCGGCCACGGCGCCGGCGACGGCGCGGCTCGCCGTTCTGATCCGTCCCGTCGGCGGATACGCCGGCGTCTTCGCCGTCCTGATCCTGCTCGGTGACGCCTTCTTCCTCGGGCGAACCGGCGTCGTGATCCTCATGCGCGATCTCGTGCTCGCTGAGATTGCCCTGCGCCTGCTGCGGCTGCGCCTCATCGCGCGGACCGCCGCGGCTGCGGCCACGGCCGCGGCCACGCCGCCTGCGGCGGCGGCGGCCGTTGTCCTGCTCGCCGTCGGCATCGGCCGCTTCGGCTTCGCCGGACGCTTCCTCGTCGCTGTCGCCGGCGAGCGCTTCGGCTTCTTCCTCATCGGCCTCGATCTCGGGCTCGATGTATTCTTCTTCCTCGACGGTGATCGCCAGCGGCGGCGCGGCGGCGGC
>JAHCKF010000402.1 GCA_026125925.1 Pseudolabrys sp. | reverse complement strand
CGGGTCGCGAGCTGGCTGACGACGATCGCAACGAACACGAACAGGATGAGGTTGATGAACTCCTGCGGATCGCGGATGCGGAAGCTGTACAGCGGCGGGAAAAAGAAGAAGGCCGAGCACACCACGCCAGCGGCGGCGGCATAAAGCGAGGGCACGATGCCCCAGCGCGTCGCGGCGATGATGACCGGGATGAGATAGAGCACCGAGCCGCGCGTGAGGCCGGTGGTCCAGACGATACCCAAAATGACCATCGACACGATGACGATCAGGATTGTCGTCAGCAAAAGCGGACGCACTTCCTTGCGCAGACCGGCAAATCGGGAACTGTCTGGCATGGGCTGGGGCGTTTGGTGCCGAATTCTTAAGGCCCGCGATATATACGCTCGGCGGCCCTTGTTTGTCTCGCGTCGGTTGGGTAGATAGCGCCGTCCAATTAGGGCCTTTTGAGGCCCGATTGGACTCCGGAGAGGTGGCTGAGCGGTTGAAAGCACCGCACTCGAAATGCGGCATACGGGCAACCGTATCGGGGGTTCGAATCCCTCCCTCTCCGCCAGTTTTTCCCTGATTTTAGGCCTTTGGCGAGCGCGGGCGGCCATTTTCCGCCGCGCCACGGCGATACCGCGAGACCCCGCCGCTTCGGCAAAAGCCAATTTTCTGGCTGCCGGGTGCAGGGCGCTGTCCCAAGGCGGCAACGCCGCGGCAAGTGCGCGGGGGCCCAGAAAGCACATCCTGCTCACACTGAATTGAACTCGGCAGAAAATGGCGCCGGTGCCCTGCCGTCGACATCCCCTGCGGCCGATCCGGGCGATCATGCGATCCGACCTGGAGGACATGATGAGCGTCGCTGCGGCTGACGGAGGCGTCTCTGTTCGCGAAGAGGCTTTCATTGGTGGTGAACGGTGCGGAGCCGGCGACGGGTCGCTGTCGGTCGTCAACCCGGCGACGGGCGCTGCGGTCGGCACGGTGCCGGTGCCGGGGCGCTCAAGTCTCCAGCAGCGTGTTCAGAGGCAGCGCGCTTTTCACGATCGGCGACTTCAGGACGACATAGCTGAAATATGACTTGATGCCGATGTTCCGGCACAGCAGCGATTCCATGCGGGCCTGATAATGCGCGATACTGGGTGCCAGAAAACGAAGGAGATAGTCATAGCCGCCGCTGACGAGGTGACACTCTATCACTTCGCTGAGTTCGCGGATGTTCGCCTCGAACTTGGTGAAGTCGTCGAAGCGGTGGCCGAGCAGCGTCACTTCGGTAAACACCGTCACGCTGTCGGTCAGTTTGGAAAGATTGATGCGCGCGCCGTAGCCTGAGATGTAGCCAGCGTCTTCCAGGCGCTTGACCCGCTGCAGGCAGGGGCTGGGCGACAACCCGACCTTCTGCGCCAGCTTGAGATTGGTCTGCGCCCCATCGGACTGCAACTGGACGAGGATATTGAGGTCGATCCGGTCGAGTTTCGGATGGCCGGCCATGTGACGTTCTCGTCGGTCCACCGATAATTCAAGCGGGAGCCAGGTCCCGCTTCATGTCTTCCATGTCTTGGAAGCGGTCGGCGAGGCGCGGATGGGCCCGGCTGTTATCGGCGGCGCCGATGGCGACCAGCAAACTGCGCGGTGAGAAAGTGCGAACGCTTGCCGGTCTCGGATTTATGGATCATCGGCAACGACAGGAGGGCGCCGGGCGCATTGCGGGTGTTGGTAAAGCTCAGATAGGCCGTGCCTTTTACCGCTTCGCGGAACATGTTGCCGAAACGCAGGGTGTGGATGAGCGCCGAGGCGTGCTCGATTTCCCCATTGGCGCCAACGGCGGCAGCCTTGCCGTAGGCCTCGACCTGCACGGCCGGCATGATGCCGACGAGGCGCCGGGTCAGTTCAGCGCCAAGTTCGGGTGCGATGCGCAGGATCTCCGGGCGAAGATCCTCGACGAAGCCTTTGCCAACCCACGGGTTACGAAGGACGGCAGCCACCACCACGAACCGCACCGGTTTGGGCGCGGTCTTGCCGCCCTCGATGAAGGTTTCCTCGATAAAGGTCGAGATCTTGCGCAGGCCGTAGTCCATGGCGGGTCCACTTCGTAGTTCGCGAGGTTTGCAGGCTAGCGGCGGCGTCGCTACCCCGTCTTCCCTCGAAATGGGGGAAGAAAACGTTTGAATGCCCTATGAGCCGGCGTAAGATTGGGAAGGGCCATAGGGGAGTTTGATGCCGGATCAGATATCGCGCCTGAGTTCGCTGCGCGATGTTGCGAGCCAGATCGATTCCGGCGGCGATCTCGAAAGCGTGCTGCGCAGCCTGGTCCTGGCGGCCTGCGAGCACGGCGGCTGGGCTCTCGGCTCGATCATGGCCATCGATGCGCCGCACGGGGAGGCGCATGTCATCGTCCGTCACGACCCGACCTTGCTGCGCCGACCTTTGGTGAACCGCTGGGAATTGGCGACAAGCCCGGCCTTGATCGCGCTCCAGCGCAATGAGCCGGTCTACATCCGCGATGCACGCGTATCGGACGAATTTCCCGGTTATCGGAAGGAGGCGTTCGAGCGGGACTATCGGACCGTACTGGTTCTGCCGATGAGCTGTTTCGACAGCGAAGGCCGGCCCATGGTGCTCAACGTCATCTCCCGCGACGTCACCGACGTCTCGGACGACGACCTGGCTTTCATGGGTATCATCGTCCACCTCGGCGGCATCGCGGTCGCCCGCGAGCACCGCCTGCGCGCCCAGCGCCTGGCAGCCGAGCAGTTGCAGAATGCATTGCAGACGCAAACCGCGCTGCTTCAGGAGGTCCTCTCCGGCGGCTCGACCGCGGCCCTCACGGCGAGGCTCGCCGGACTTCTCACCGACGCCGTCGCCGTCGTGGATTTTGCCGGCAATGCCATCGCCGCGAGCCGCTCGC
>JAHCKF010000401.1 GCA_026125925.1 Pseudolabrys sp. | reverse complement strand
GCCGGAACCGATGCCGGCGAGAAGCACCGCGGTGCCGGCCATGGTGCCGGCCACGGTCGCCAGCGCCGGGCGGATGCCGCGCTGCGCGCCGGTCGCGATCACCAGCGTGACCACCGGGCCCGGCACGGCGATGAGGATCGTGGTAATGACGAAGAAGGCCGAGAAAAGCTGCCAGTTCATGGGAAACGGTCTCACTTTCATCGTCCGCGGCAATGCGGACGATTCCAGTAATCCCTGCCAGAACCGGGTTGTCTAGCGGGAAGTTTCTACTCCCCGCCCTCGTCCTCGGTCAGCCGCTCGACCGACACCACGCGCTCGTCATCGGCCGTATCCAGCACGATGACCCCTTGCGTCGAGCGGCCGGCAATGCGGATGCCCGACACCGGCGTGCGGATCAGCTTGCCGGCATTGGTGACCAGCATCACCTGATCGTCTTCCTCGATCGGGAACGACGCCGTCAGGCGGCCGATCTTCGGCTTGAGTTCGAATCCGCCGCCCTTGGCCTTCTGCCAGATATCCATGGCGACGATGCCTTTGCCGCCGCGGCCCGTGATGCGGTACTCGTAAGACGAGGTCCGCTTGCCGTAGCCGCGCTCCGACAGCGTGAGCACGAACTGCTCGGCCGCCGACATCTCGACGTAACGCTCTTCGCTGAGTTCGATGGCGGCGACATTTTCCTCGGCCTCGGTCTGCATGGCGGCGACGGCTTCGTCGTCGCCATTGCCGCCACGGCGCACCGCGCTCGCCTTCTTCAGGTAAGCGGCGCGCTCTTCCGAACTCGCCTCGCTGTGGCGCAGGATGGACATCGAGATCAGGCGGTCGTCGCTCTCGAGCGCAATGCCGCGCACGCCCATCGAACTGCGGCCGGTGAAGACGCGCACTTCCGGCACCGCGAAGCGGATGCACTGCCCGCCCGACGACGTCAGCAGCACGTCGTCCTTCTCGGTGCAGATTTGCACGCCGACAATGCCCTCGCCGTCGGCGAGCTTCATGGCGATGATGCCGGAGCGGCGCACGTCGCCGAAATCCGACAGCTTGTTGCGGCGGACCGTGCCCTTGGTGGTGGCGAACATGACGTCGAGGTCGCCCCAGGTCTTCTCGTCCTCCGGCAGCGGCATGATCGAGGTGATCGTCTCGCCGGTGTCGAGCGGCAGGATGTTGATGAAAGCCTTGCCGCGCGCCTGCGGCGCCGCCTGCGGCAGCCGCCACACCTTCTCCTTGTAGACCTTGCCGGCCGAGGAGAAATACAGGACCGGCGTATGGGTCGAGGCGACGAACAGCCGCGCGACGAAATCTTCGTCGCGCACCTGCATGCCGCCGCGGCCCTTGCCGCCGCGCCGCTGCGCCCGATAAGTCGAGAGCGGCACGCGCTTGACGTAACCCAGATGCGACACGGTCACGACCATGTCCTCGCGCTGGATCAGGTCTTCGTCATCCATGTCGCCGGCCGCTTCCGAAATCTCGGTGCGGCGCGGCGTCGCGAACTGCGCCTTCAGCGCGGCGAGGTCGTCCTTGATGATGCTCTGGATGCGGACGCGCGACGACAGGATGTCGAGATAGTCGGCGATCTCGGCGGCGAGCTTGTCCAGCTCTTCCTTGATCTCGTCGCGGCCCAGAGCCGTCAGGCGCTGCAGGCGCAGGTCGAGAATGGCCTGCGCCTGTTCGGCTGAAAGCCTCGTCGTGCCGGCATCGGACACACGGTGCCGCGGATCGTCGATCAGCAGCACCATGTTGATCATGTCCTTGGCCGGCCAGTCGCGCGCCATCAAGGCTTCGCGTGCTTCCTTGGCGTCCTTGGAGGCGCGGATCAGCTTGATGACTTCGTCGATATTGGCGACTGCAATGGCGAGGCCGACGAGGATGTGGGCGCGGTCGCGCGCCTTGCCGAGCAGGAACTTGGTGCGGCGTGACACCACGTCTTCGCGGAAGGCGACGAAGGCGGTGAGCATGTCCTTGAGCGTCATCAACAACGGGCGGCCGCCATCGAGCGCCACCATGTTGACGCCGAACGAGGTCTGCAGCGGCGTGAAGCGATAAAGCTGGTTGAGCACGACCTCGCGCTCGGCATCACGCTTCAACTCGATCACGACGCGATAGCCGTCGCGGTCGGACTCGTCGCGCAGGTCGGAAATGCCTTCGATCTTCTTGTCGCGCACCAGTTCGGCGATGCGCTCGACCATGGTCGCCTTGTTCACCTGGTACGGGATTTCCGAAATGATGATCGCTTCGCGGTCCTTGCCGAACTGCTCGAAGGCCACCTTGCCACGCATCACCACCGACCCGCGGCCCGTGGTGAAAGCCGAGTAGATGCCGGAGCGGCCGAGGATAATGCCGCCGGTCGGGAAGTCCGGTCCCGGCACGATGTTGATCAGGTCGTCAGTCGTGATCGCAGGGTTGTCGATCATCGCCACGCAGGCGTCGATCACTTCGCCGAGATTGTGCGGCGGGATGTTGGTCGCCATACCGACGGCGATGCCGCCGGCGCCGTTGACCAGGAGATTGGGATAGCGCGCCGGCAGGACCACCGGCTCTTTCTCATTGCCGTCGTAGTTGTCCTGGAAATCGACGGTGTTCTTGTCGATGTCGTCGAGCAGCGCCATCGCCGGCTTGGCAAGACGGCACTCGGTATAACGCATCGCCGCCGCCGGATCGCCGTCGACCGAGCCGAAATTGCCCTGCCCGTCGATCAGCATCAGGCGCATGGAGAAGTCCTGCGCCATGCGCACCAGCGCGTCATAGATCGCGCTGTCGCCGTGCGGATGATATTTACCCATCACGTCGCCGACGACGCGCGCCGACTTCACGTATTTCTTGTCGGGCGTATGGCCCTGCTCGTGCATCGAATAGAGGATGCGCCGGTGCACGGGCTTCAAGCCGTCGCGCACATCGGGCAACGCGCGCGACACGATCACGCTCATGGCGTAA
>JAHCKF010000400.1 GCA_026125925.1 Pseudolabrys sp. | reverse complement strand
ACTTCGTAAACGTCACCGCCTCGATACGATTGCCATCGAGATCGCGGATGAAGGCGGCGTAGTAACCGCCCTCCCCGTCATGCTCGCGCAAACCCGGCGCACCGTCGCTGGCGCCGCCAGCGGCAAGCGCCGCGGCGTGGAAGGCATCGACCATTTCGGTCGATCGCGCGCGGAAGCAGACATGGGCACCGCTGCCGATCTCAACCGCCGTCATGTCGCGGCGCAGGTTGATCCAGAACTCGGAATACTGCTTGCCGAAGCCGACAGTCGCTGCGCGCACGTCGATCTTCGCCATGCCAATGGCACCGAGCACGGCGTCATAGAACCGCGTCGCGGCGGCCAGATCGCGGACGGCGATGGAGACGTGGTCGATCATGCTCCACTGTAGCCCGCCGTCCGGCGCCGCGACAACGGCGCACTCAGGTCCTGTTGATCGACACGCCGCCGTCGGCCAGCATGGCACTGCCGGTCACGAAACTCGCGGCATCGGAGGCGAGAAACAGTGCCGCCTGCGCTTGCTCTTGCGGGGTCGCGATGCGCTTGAGGGCGAAGAGATTGCGCACGAATGCCCTGCTTTGCTCGTCCGGCGCGAACACGTCGGCCATCTCGGTCTGCGTGCCGCCCGGCAACAAGGCGTTGACGCGCAATCCCTGCGGGCCGAATTCGACCGCCAGCGATTTCATCAGACCGATCAGTCCGGCCTTGCTCGCGGCATAGGCGGCAACGCCGGGCATCGCCACCGTGTGACCGACGAATGACGCCACGAAGAGCAGCGAACCGCCTCCGCGTGTCAGCATCGCCGGCACCTGGTATTTGGCGGCGAGAAAGCCGCTGGTCAGATTGGTGGCGATGGTCGCGTTCCAATCGCCGGTCGCAACGTCCGGGGTCGCGCCCATCGGCCCCATCGCCGCGGCATTGTTGACGGCAATATCGAGGCCGCCAAACCGGCGCTCGGCTTCCGCAACCAGCGCCCGTGCGTGATTTTCATCGCCGACATCGCCCGCGAGAGCGACAACTTCGGCGCCCGTTGCCGCGATGCTCTCCGCCACCGCCTGCAGGCGCGCCTCTCCGCGCGCGGTGATTACAAGCCTTGCACCTTCGGCCGCGAACAGTTCGGCAATCGCCCGACCGATGCCGGCGCTGGCTCCGGTCACGATCGCCACTTTTCCGGTCAATATGCCACGTGCCATCGTCATGCTTGATCTCCTGTTGTTGGGATCAGCATGTCGCGCGTCAGGCGCCCATCAACCACCCGGTTTATGCATGCGCCGCAGTCACGCCGGCGCGCCGGACTTCACCAGCTTGTAGACGATCGAATCCATCAGCGCCTGGAATGAAGCGTCGATGATGTTCGGCGACACGCCGATGGTCGTCCAGTGCTCGCCGTTCTCGTCCTCGCTCTCGATCAGCACGCGCGTCACCGCTTCGGTGCCTCCATTGAGGATACGCACGCGGTAATCGGTGAGCTTGAGGCCCTTGATATAGTCCTGATACTTGCCGAGATCCTTGCGCAGCGCGTGATCGAGCGCGTTGACCGGGCCATTGCCTTCGGCCGCCGAGATCAGGCTGTCGCCGCCAACCTGAACCTTGACCACCGCCATGGTGACCGTGACGCGCTGGCCGAGCGCGTTGTCGCGCTGCTCGACATTGACGTCGAACTGCGAGACGTCAAAATAATCCGGAACGGTGCCGAGCGTGCGCCGCGCCAAAAGCTCGAACGAAGCGTCGGCCGCGTCGTAGGCATAGCCGATGGCCTCGCGTTCCTTGACGATCTCGAGCAGCCGGCCGATGCGGCGGTCGTCCTTGTCGACCTTGAGGCCGATGCGCTCGAGTTCGGCGAGCACGTTCGACTTGCCGGCCTGATCCGACACCAGCACCTTGCGCTTGTTGCCGACGGCATCGGGGCTGACATGCTCGTAGGTCTCCGGCTCCTTCAGAATCGCCGAGGCATGGATGCCGGCCTTGGTGGCGAAGGCGTTCTCGCCGACATAAGGCGCATAGCGGAACGACGGCCGGTTGAGCCGCTCGTCGAGCGCGCGCGACACCTTGCCCAGCGTCTTGAGCTGCGCGTCGTTGATGCCGATGTCGAATTTGTCGGCGAACTCGGCCTTCAGCTTCAGCGTCGGGATGATGGAAACGAGATTGGCGTTGCCGCAGCGCTCGCCGAGGCCGTTGAGCGTGCCCTGGATCTGCCGGGCGCCGGCGCGCACCGCGGCCAGCGAATTGGCGACCGCCTGCTCGGTGTCGTTGTGCGCGTGGATGCCGACATGATCGCCGGGGATGACCTTCACCACCTCGCTGACAATGCGCTCGATCTCGTTGGGCAGCGCGCCGCCATTGGTGTCGCACAGCACCACCCAGCGCGCGCCTTCGTCGTAGGCGGCATTGGCGCAGGCCAGCGCGAACTGCGGATTGGCCTTGTAGCCGTCGAAGAAGTGCTCGCAGTCGAGCAGCACTTCCTTGCCCGCGGCCTTCGCCGCCTTGACGCTGTCGCGGATCGAGGCGAGATTTTCCTCCGGCGTCGTCTCCAGCGCCACCTTGACATGATAGTCCCACGACTTGGCGACGAAGCAGATGGCGTCCGCTTTGGCGCCGATCAGCGCGGCGACGCCGGGATCGTTTGACGCCGAGCGGCCGGGCCGACGCGTCATGCCGAAGGCGGTGAACTTGCCCTTGTGCGGCCGGCTGGTGGCGAACAATTCGGTGTCGGTGGCGTTGGCGCCCGGATAGCCGCCCTCGACATAGTCGATGCCGAGCTCGTCGAGCATGGCGGCAATGGCGATCTTGTCGGCGAGCGTAAAATCGACGCCGTTGGTCTGCGCGCCGTCACGCAAGGTGGTATCGAACAGATACAGGCGTTCTTTACTCATGACACTCAGCCATCACTCTTCACCACAAACCGAAGTACTTGGTCGCCAGCGCGATCGC
>JAHCKF010000040.1 GCA_026125925.1 Pseudolabrys sp. | reverse complement strand
CGCATGCTCGGCATGAACGAGCGGCAGCTCATGCGTCACGTCTACTGGCCGTCGGCCCTGTCGTGGATGTTCTCGTCGCTGCACACCTCGGTCGGCTTCGCCGTGGTCGGCGCGGTGGTGGGCGAATATCTCGGCGCCGCCGCCGGGCTCGGCTATCTGATCCAGCAGGCCGAGGGGGTGTTCGACGTCGCCGGGGTGTTCGCGGGCATGTTCGTGCTGGCCGCCTTCGTCATCGCCATCGACATTGTCGTCACCCTGGTCGAAAAGCGCCTGCTGGTCTGGCGCCCGGCCGTGGGCGAGGCCAAGCCTTGATGGGCGGCCTGCCGTTTCGCCTTTTCGGCCTAGGCAATCCCGTGCCGCTGGCCTAAATTCCGCGCCAACGACCCAAAAATACGGAGGAAACGAATGTCCAAGCTGTTCCGCCGCGCTGCCACCGCAGCCGCCGCGATCGTTCTGTCGGCCGGCCTGATGACCGGCACGGCGCTGGCCCAGAAGGTCACGCTCGCCATCGGCGGCGCGTCCTGCCTGTGCTACCTGCCGACCATGCTGGCGCACCAGCTCGGTGAGTACAAGAAGGCCGGCGTCGACGTCGATGTCATCCAGTTCAAGGGTGGCTCCGAAGCGCTCAAAGCCGTGATGGGCGGCTCAGCCGACGTCGTTTCCGGCTATTTCGACCACACCGTCAACCTGGCCGCCAAGGGCCAGAACCTGCAGTCCTTCGTGGTCTATGACCGCTTCCCCGGCTTCGCGCTGGTGGTCTCGCCCAAGCACACGGCGTCGATCAAATCGATCAAGGACCTCGCCAACAAGAAGGTCGGCGTCAGCGCCCCCGGCTCGTCGACCGACTTCTTCCTCAAATACATCCTCAGCAAGAACGGCGTCGATCCGAACTCGGTCGCCGTTATCGGCGTCGGTCTCGGCGCCACCGCGGTGGCGTCGATGGAGCAGGGCGAAATCGAAGCCGCCATCATGCTCGATCCGGCGGTGACGCTGCTCTCCGGCAAGTATTCGGACCTGAAGATTCTCAGCGATACGCGCTCGCAGAAGGACACGCTCGCCGTGTTCGGCGGCGAGTATCCGGGCGGCGCGCTCTACACAAAGGCGGACTGGATCGCCTCGCACGAGAAGGAAGTGCAGGGCATGACCAAGGCGATCATCGCCACGCTGAAATGGATCCACTCGCATACGCCGGAAGAGATCGCCGACAAGATGCCGGCGGAGCTCGTCGGCAAGGACAAGGCGCTCTACGTCGCCGCGCTCAAGAACACGCTGCCGATGTATTCGGAAACCGGCAAGATGGACCCCAAGGGCGCTGAGGCCGTGCTCGCGGTGTTCAGCCAGTCGGTGCCGGCGATCCGCGACGCCAAGATTGATCTGTCGAAGACCTACACCAACAAATATGTCGAGGCGGCAGGCAAGACCAACTGACGGAAGCCCTCTCGATAGGTGGGTGATACGGCAAAACGGCGGGGGAACTTCCCCGCCGTTTCTGTTATTGTACACGTGCGGGGCGACTTCTTAGACGTGGATGCGCGGCGCAAGTCCGGGCATGACAAAATAAATGAACCTTATCTCCATTCAGTCGCACGTCGTCTTCGGGCATGTCGGCAATTCGGCTGCGGTCTTTCCGTTACAGCGCATGGGGGTCGAAGTCTGGCCGATCCACACCGTGCAGTTCTCCAATCACACCGGCTATGGCGACTTCACCGGCGAGGTGTTCGGCGCCAAGCTGATCCGCGAGCTGATCGAAGGCCTGGAGAAGCGCGGCGTGCTGCCGGAATGCGACGGCGTGCTGTCCGGCTATATGGGCAGTGCCGAGATTGCCGAAGCCATTCTCGATGCGGTTGCGACGGTGCGGCGGGCTAATCCCTCGGCGCGCTATTGCTGCGATCCGGTCATCGGCGATGTCGGCAAGGGCGTGTTCGTGCGCGAAGGCATCCCGGACTTCATCAAGACCAAGGCGCTGCCGGCCGCCGATGTCGTCACGCCGAACCAGTTCGAACTCGATTTCCTCAGCGGCCGCTCGTCCAAGACGAGGGCCGAGGCGCTCGATGCGGTCAAGGCGCTGCATGATCTTGGGCCGCGCGCGGTGCTGGTGACATCGCTGCACACCGATGAGACGCCGGAGGATGCCATCGACATGCTCGCCTCCGACGACACCGGCTGCTATTTGTTGCGCACGCCGCGCCTGCAGCTCGTCGCCAATGGCGCCGGCGATACCGTGGCGGCGCTCTTCCTGGCGCATTATCTGCGGCAGGGCGGCGCCAAGGCGGCGCTGGCCCGCGCCGGCAGCAGCATCTTCGGCATCCTGCAGAAGACGCTGGAAGCCGGCGCCAGCGAGATCCAGGTCGTGCTCGGCCAGGACGAGGTCGTCAAACCGAGCAACGAATTCGACGTCGAGCAACTGGTGGCGCCGCCGCTGAAGGAAACCGAGAGGCAATTGTAATGCGCCGCCGCTTCATCACGCTCGACGTCTTCACGCGCCGGCGCTTCACCGGCAATCCGCTCGGTATGGTCTTCGACTCCGACGGCCTGGACACGCAGGCAATGCAGAACATCGCGCGCGAGTTCAATTACTCGGAGACCGTATTCATCGCGCCGCCGCGGGACGCCGGCCACCGCGCCGCGATGCGCATCTTCACACCGTCGTCGGAGCTGCCGTTCGCCGGACATCCGACGGTTGGCGCTGCGGTCGGTCTCGCCCGCGCGGCGGGCGACCGCGAGCAGAGCTTCGTCATCGCCGAGAAGATCGGCCCGGTCGTCTGCGATGTGCGCATGCATGACGCCGGGTCGGGATTCGCCGAATTCAAACTGCCGCAACTGCCGCAGGCCGCCGGCGATCTGCCCGAGCCCGCCATCCTTGCGGCGGGCCTCGGCCTCGCGCCCGGCGACATCGACGTCAAGGCGTTCCCGCCGTCGCGCTGGTCGGCCGGCGTGCCTTTCGCCATCGTCGCGGTGAACTCGCTTGAAGCGGCGGGCCGCGCCAGACCGAGCGGTGAAGCTTTCACGCAAGCTTTTGGGCAGGGCGGGCCGGCCAAGGCCTATGTCGTTTGCGAGGAGGCTGCCGAGGCCGGGCATCAGCTCCACGTCCGCATGTTCGCGCCCGGCATCGGCGTCGCCGAGGACCCGGCGACCGGGAGCGCGCTCGCGGCTTTTTCCGGGCTCTATGTCGCGCACAAGCGCCCCGCCGACGGCGTGCACAAGCTCGCCATCGAGCAGGGCTATGAAATGGGCCGCCCCAGCGTGCTGCATCTGACGCTCGACGTCGAAGGCGGCAAACTGCGTGAGGCCGCCATCGGCGGCGACGCCATCGTCGTAACCGAAGGCGCCATCGACGCATGACCGACACGCCGAGCGTCGTCCACGTCGATCGCCTCGAGCTTGTCTACGAGCCGAAGCCGTGGCCCTTCGCCGAGGCTAACCGCCGGCGGATCGACGCGGTATTTGCCGCGGCGCAAGCCAAGAAGCCGGCGCTGTTCAACGGCCGGGTGCTGACCATGCACCGCTGCGCCATCGCCAATGGAGTGATGAGCGGCGGCTTCTTTGAGACCGACTACGCCAGCTTCACCTACTGGATCGCCTCCGGTCGGCCCGAGGCGGCGAGCGTCTACGACTGTTTCGGCGCGGCCGCGGTCATGTCGGCCGATGGTGCCTTCCTGCTTGGCGAGATGGCGGCTCACACTTTCAACGCTGGCCAAATCTATTTTCCTTGCGGCACGCCGGACCAAAATGACATCGTCGGCAATACCGTCGATTTCGACTTCAGCGTGCGCCGTGAACTGAAGGAAGAGACGGGCCTCGATCCGGCCGAGTTAACCGACGAGCCAGGCTGGACCGTGGTTATGGACGGCGAGGTGATCTGCGCCGTCAAGGTGATGCGGTCGAGGATCGACGCCGCGCCGCTGCGCGCGCATTTGTTGCAGAATCTTGCCCGCGAGCGCCAGCCGGAGTTGGCTGACATCAAGATTGTCCGCGGTCCGGACGATTTCCAACCGACGATGCGGTCTTTCGCCCGCATCTTTCTTGCCGCACGGTTCGCCGGCTGACGTCCAACGGGTGCCGACATGAAACTCGATCAGATCGCCAAGCGTTTCCGCATCGACAAGCCCGATACCTTCAAGCTCTCCGATCACGATCCGGCCGATACCGCCGGCCTGACAATCGACAAGGGCGACGCCAAGGATCTCCTGAAGGAAGGCATCGAGAGGCTGTCCGACCTCCAGGAAAAGCTCTACGCCGACAACCGCTGGTCCGTACTGATTGTGTTGCAGGCGATGGACGCCGCCGGCAAGGACAGTCTGATCGAGCACGTCATGAGCGGCGTCAATCCGCAGGGCGTGCAGGTGTTCTCGTTCAAGGAGCCGAGCAAGGAAGAGCTCGACCACACCTTCCTGTGGCGCATCGCTCAGCGCGCGCCGGAGCGCGGCCGCATCGGCATCTTCAACCGCTCGCACTACGAAGAGGTGCTGGTGGTGCGCGTGCACCCGGAATATCTCAAGGCGCAACGCCTGCCGGACACCGCGAACGGCAAGGACATCTGGCACCAGCGCTTCGACGATATTCGCGGCTTCGAGAAGCATCTGGCGCACAATGGCACGCTGATCCTCAAATTCTTTCTCAATGTCTCGCGCGACGAGCAGCGCAAGCGTTTCCTCGACCGCATCGACGAGCCGGCCAAGCGCTGGAAATTCTCGATGGGCGACGTCAAGGAGCGCGCGCTGTGGCCGAAATACATGGAGGCCTACGAGGACATGATCCGTGAAACCTCGATGCCGGAGGCGCCTTGGTATGTCATTCCCGCCGACCACAAGTGGTTTTCGCGGCTGGTCGTGTCCGCCGCCATCGTCGATGCCATCGCGAACCTGAAGCTCGAATTTCCCAAGGTCGAGGGCGCCGCGCTCGAGGAACTGGAGAAGGCCAAAGCAGCGCTGAAAGCCGAGAAGTAGCGCGTCGTCATTCCGGGGCGCTCGCGTAAGCGAGCGAACCCGGAATCCAGAGGTGGGCGCGGCATCTTGATGCCGGGTCCGCGCTACGCGCAGCCCGGGATGACCGGACTCACCATACCCCCGGCACCAGCCGGGAGCGAACCTTGTCGCAATATTCGGTGTAGCCGCTCAGGTCGCGCTTGAGCACGCGCTCCTCGTCGAGCAGGCGCCAGGCGAACACCGCCGCGAGCGGAATGAGCAGCAGCAGCGCCCAGTATGAGCCAAGCGCGAGTGGCGTCAGGCCGAACATCAGCAGCGCGCCGGAATACATCGGATGCCGCACCCAGGCATAAGGCCCGGTGCTGATGACGGGCTGGTCGGCGCCGGTCGTGATGGTCGCCGCCGCATAGCTGTTCACCGACAGCACGTAGCAGACCAGAACGTAGGACAGTATCACGGCAATGTCGGCGGCGATGACCAGCCATGCAGGGACGTGCGACCAGCCGAACAGATGATCGAGTCCCGGCATGGCGAACAGCAGCACCACACAGACCGAGGCGGCGGTCATGATGAGCTTCTGGCTCCTTTCGGTCTCCGCTGTGGGACCGACGGCGAGGCGCCGTTCGACCAGCGCCGGGTCGTTCTCGAGAAAATACAGCGAGCCGCCGACGGTGAAGGCCGCAAACATCGCCCAATAAAGCCAGCCCTGCCAGTAGGTCAGGCTCAGCGATGGCAGCATGATGATAACGGCCAGTGCCACGATGAATTTGGCCGTGCTTTCCAGCGTGCGGCGCCTCAAGTCGGGGCTGGCTTCCAGGGTAGGGGGCATGGCGCGGGACATGTAGGCTTCTGCCTTCACAACGCACCGGGACGCGTCTGGTTTGGCCGACAAAATCGTCAGCATTGCTGACCTAATCCGCCGCTTGCGTCGCCCAAGCCCAATCGGCTAGAAACCCCCGTATCCGGTGGCCGCCGAACGCGGGCTTTACCGGAATCCGCGACCTTCAGGGTCGTTATCGAGGGTACGAAAGCCAATGCCGACGCGGCAGACCATCTGCGCGATCGACTTTGCGACCGACCTGGCGGCCACCACAGGCCAGCCGGCGGCTACCCTTATTCTGGGCACGCTCCTTCTCCTTACCCGCCCCTGAGGGCCGGCTGGGCATTGCGCCTGGGCACTCGGGGGACGGCGGTTCGATGAGCAAACCCCAATAGAGCGCCAACCGACCAGACCGGCGCCAGGATTTTGAGAAGGACAATTCCCATGACGACCCAGACCCCGTCCGAACAGGACCGCGTGGTTATCTTCGACACCACCTTGCGCGACGGCGAGCAGTGCCCCGGCGCCACCATGACCCACGAGGAAAAGCTCGAGGTCGCCGAACTCCTGGACACGATGGGCGTCGACATCATCGAGGCCGGCTTCCCGATCGCCTCGGAAGGCGACTTCGCCGCCGTCAACGAGATCGCCAAGCGCGCCAAGAACGCGGTGATCTGCGGCCTGTCGCGCGCCGCGCCGAAGGATATCGACCGCTGTGCCGAAGCCATCAAGCCGGCCAAGCGCCACCGCATCCACACCTTCCTGTCCACCTCGCCGGTGCACATGAAGTACAAGCTCCAGAAGGAGCCGCACGAAGTCTTCGAGATGGTGATCGCGCAGGTGACGCGCGCGCGGAGCCACACCGACGACGTCGAGTGGTCGAGCGAGGACGGCACCCGCACCGAGATCGACTTCCTCTGCCGCTGCGTCGAGGCCGCGATCAAGGCCGGCGCCACCACCATCAACATCCCGGACACCGTCGGCTACACCACGCCGGAAGAATACATGCGGCTGTTCGAGACGGTGCGCCAGCGCGTGCCGAATTCCGACAAGGCGGTGTTCTCGACGCACTGCCATAACGATCTCGGCATGGCGGTCGCCAATTCGCTGGCCGGCGTGCGCGGCGGCGCGCGGCAGATCGAATGCACCATCAACGGCATCGGCGAGCGCGCCGGCAATGCCGCGCTCGAAGAGATCGTGATGGCGATCAAGACGCGCAACGACGTGTTTCCGTACACGACCGGCATCGACGCCACGATGCTGACGCGCGCCTCCAAGCTCGTCGCGGCGGCGACCTCGTTCCCGGTGCAGTACAACAAGGCGATCGTCGGCCGGAACGCCTTCGCGCATGAGAGCGGCATCCACCAGGACGGCATGCTCAAGAACGCGCAGACCTACGAGATCATGACGCCGGAGTCGGTCGGCGTGAAGCAGACCTCGCTGGTGATGGGCAAGCACTCCGGCCGTCACGCCTTCCAGCACAAGCTGGCGGAGCTAGGCTATCAGCTCTCCGACAACCAGTTGCAGGACGCCTTCGTTCGCTTCAAGGCGCTCGCCGACCGCAAGAAGCAGATCTACGACGAGGACATCGAGGCTTTGGTGGACGAGGAGATCGCCACCGCGCACGACCGCGTCAAGATCGTGTCGCTGACCGTGATCGCCGGCACCATGGGGCCGCAGACCGCGACGCTGACCGTCGATATCGACGGCAAGCACGTCACCCATCAGTCGTCCGGCAACGGCCCGGTGGATGCGATCTTCAACGCCATCCAGGCGATCGTGCCGCACGAGGCCAAGCTGGAACTCTATCAGGTGCACGCCGTGACCGAGGGCACCGACGCGCAGGCGGAAGTGTCGGTGCGGCTGTCGGCGGACGGGCGCTCTTTTACCGCCAAGGGCGCCGATCCGGATACCCTGGTGGCCTCGGCCAAGGCCTATCTCGGCGCGCTCAACAAGATGACGAGCCGCAGCGGCAAGATGTCGGGGATCGAGAAGCGCATCCACGCCAACGAAGTCGGCTGAAATACCGATATTGTGCAACGCAAACCAATGCCGCGCCGCGAGGCGCGGCATTTTAATTTGGCGTTCCTCGCCGCGGGCGATGCTGCCCTAATATTTAGTTTGATGCACCGGAGGCGCTGTCGGTCCAGAGCCAGGTGTTTGATTCATCACTCAAATTGGCGGCGTCCGCGCCGGATCGTCGCGCCTCGGGGCCCTTGCCGAAAAACACATTTGATGCGAGTTTGGCGGCAATAACGAGAGCAAACAGAGCCGTTTAGAAAAACCCGGAGGAAACTTACATGCGCAACTGGCTTCTCGCCGCCGCGGCGGCCGTCATTCTCGCCGCGCCCGTGTCGGCCTCTGCCGACCCGATGGTTCTCAAATTCAGCCACGTCGTCGCCGAAAAGACCCCGAAGGGTCAGGCGGCGCTGAAGTTCAAGGAAGCGGCCGAACGGCTCCTGCCCGGCAAGGTGAAAGTCGAGGTCTATCCGAACTCGCAGCTGTTCGGCGATGCCAAGGAAATGGAAGCGCTGGCGCTCGGCGACGTGCATTTCATTTCCACGTCGCTGTCGAAGTTCGACAAGTTCACCAAGAAAGTACAGCTTTTCGATCTGCCGTTCCTGTTCGACGATGTTGCCGCGGTCGACCGCTTCCAGGCCAGCAAAGATGGCCAGGACCTCCTGAAGTCGATGGTCAGCAAGAATTACCTCGGTCTCGCCTACTGGCACAACGGCATGAAGCAGATCTCGGCCAAGAAGCCGCTGATCAAGCCGGAAGACGCCAAAGGCCTGAAGTTCCGCATCCAGCAGTCCGACATTCTCGCGGCCCAGTTCCAGACGCTCGGCGCTACCCCGCAGAAGCTGGCCTTCTCGGAAGTCTATCAGGCTCTTCAGGTCGGTACCGTGGACGGTCAGGAGAACACCTGGTCGAACATCCTGTCGCAGAAGTTCAACGAGGTGCAGACCGACATCACCGAGTCGAACCACGGCGTCATCGACTACATGGTGCTGGTCAACAACAAGTGGTGGACCGGTCTGCCGGCCGACATCCGCGACGGCCTGAGCAAGGCGATGGCTGAGGCGACGAAGACCAACAACGAGATCGCCGACAAGCTCAACGAAGACGCCAAGGCGAAGATCATCGCGTCGAAGACGTCGAAGATCCACCAGCTCACCGCCGCGCAGCGCCAGGAGTGGGTCAAGGCGATGAAGCCGGTCTGGGCCAAGTTCGAAGGCGAGATCGGCAAGGACCTGATCGCGGCGGCCATCAAGGCCAACCAGCCGAAGACGAACTGAAGCGATAAGACGAGCGGCCGCAGCCCTCAGGCGGCGGCCGCCATTCACTCGACGTGGGGGAGTGAACGGTGACGTTGCGGCAGGTGGTGCACCGCGCCGAAGAAGGCCTGATGGCCTTCATTCTGGCCGCGATGACTCTTTTGACATTCGTGCAGGTCGTCCTGCGCTACGGCTTCAATTCGGGGTTCATCTGGGCCCTCGAAGCCAATTTTTATCTGTTCTCCTGGCTGGTGATGATCGGCATCTCCTATTGCGTGCGCGTGCGCGCGCATATCGGGGTCGACGCCGCCGTCAAGCTGTTCCCGCAGCGCGTGCGCCGCGTTGTCGGCATCATCGTGGTGGCGCTGACGCTGGTTTACGCCGGGCTGATGATCTACGGTTCGGTCGCCTACATCGACCGCATGATGATCATCGATATCGAGGCCGAAGACATCCCGGTTAAACGCTGGATCCTCTCGATCTGCCTGCCTATCGGGTTCGGCCTGCTGTTCATCCGCCTGCTGGCCATGGCCTGGCGCATCGTCACCGGAAAGTCCGAGGGCTACGAACTCGCCGATGAGGCCGCCGAAGCGCTGCACGACGTGACCCACGACCACGTCCCCGACGCGACGACGGTGCAGCGATGAACACCATTTTTCTGTTCGCCGCGCTCTTCGTCATGCTGGGTATCGGCATGCCGATCGCGATGGCGCTCGGCCTGTCCTCGATCTTTACGATCTTGCTGTTCCAGCACGACAGTCTGGCGTCGCTGACACTGAAATTCTTCCAGACGATGGAGCAGTTCACGCTGCTTGCCATTCCCTTCTTCATTCTGGCGGGCAATTTTCTGACCACCGGCGGCGTCGCCAAGCGCATGATCAATTTTGCCATCGCCGCGGTCGGCCATCTGCCCGGCGGCCTGGCGATCGCCTCGGTGCTGGCTTGCATGCTGTTTGCCGCGGTGTCGGGCTCGTCGCCTGCGACTGTGGTGGCGATCGGATCGATCGTCATCGCAGGCATGGTCCGGGTCGGCTATTCGCAGGCTTTCGCCACCGGCGTCATCGTCAATGCCGGCACGCTGGGCATTCTCATCCCGCCCTCGATCGTGATGGTGGTCTTCGCGGCGGCGACCGAAACTTCGGTCGGGCGTCTGTTCGTTGCCGGCGTCATTCCCGGCATCCTGCTCGGCCTCACCTTGATGACTGCGATCTACATCGTCGCCAGGATCAAGAAGCTGCCGCGTCAGCCGGTGGTGCCGTGGCGCGAGCGTTTCAGTCTGTTCCGCGATGCGCTGTGGGGCCTGCTGCTTATCTTCATCGTCATGGGCGGCATCTATGGCGGTATTTTCACGCCGACCGAGGCGGCCGCGGTCGCGGCGGTCTATGCATTTGTTGCTGCGGTATTCATCTATGGCGATCTGAAAATCGCCGATGTGCCGCGCGTGCTGCTCGATTCCGGACGCGTGACGGTGATGCTGATGTTCATCATCGCCAATGCGTTCCTGTTCGCGCACGTGCTGACCACCGCCCAGATCCCGCAGGACATCGCGCGCATGATTGTCGACGCGCAACTGGCGCCCTGGCAGTTCCTGCTCATCGTCAACATCATCCTGCTCGTGGCCGGCAACTTCATGGACCCTTCGGCGATCGTTCTGATCACCGCGCCAATTCTGTTTCCGACCGCCATGCATCTGGGCATCGATCCGATCCACCTCGGCATCGTCTATGTCGTGAACATGGAGATCGGTCTGGTGACGCCGCCGGTCGGCCTCAATCTCTTCGTGGCCTCCGGTATCACCGGCATGCCGCTGATGGCGGTCGTGCGCGCGGCGCTGCCGTGGCTCATGGTGCTGCTCGGCTTCCTCGTGGTTGTCACCTACATCCCGGAACTGTCGCTGTGGCTTCCGAATGCGGTATTTGGACCGGCGATCAAATAGGCGCTCGTTAACCGATGTGGCGCAACCTTGTCTGAACGCCGGTTCATCCACATTGCGATGATTTAATGTCTGTCCAATCATTAACTTGATGTGGCGGCGCAGGTTTTTTCTACTCACCTCCGTTGAATGGCTATCACTCGAAGCTGTTCACCAAGGAGGTGGCTATGTTGAAATACGTTCTCGCCGGCACCACGGCTCTCGCGATTGCTGGCGGTTCGCTCGCCTACGCGCAGAAGGGACCCGATGGTCCCAAAGGCGCCGAGCGCTGGCGCCCGACCGCTCAGGACATGGCGGCGTTTGGCGATGCGCGCATCGCGGCGCTCAAGGCCGGCCTGAAACTGACGCCCGAGCAGGAGAAGAACTGGCCGGCCGTCGAGACGGCGATGCAGGATCTCGCCAAACAGCGGTCCGAGCGCTTTGCCGCGCGGGCATCGGCCGACAAGCCGAAGGATCCGATCGAGCGCATGAGCGCGCGGGCCGAGGCGATGACGCAGCGCGGTGAAGCGCTGAAGAAGCTCGCCGACGCCGCCGGTCCGCTCTACAAGAGCCTCGACGAAGGCCAGAAGCACCGCTTCATGGTGCTGGCGCGTCTGGGCGGTGAACGCCACGGCTGGCGCCGCGGCCATCACGGCCACGGTCCAAAGCACCACATGCACCACCACGGCCCGCGCGGCGGCCAGGGCCCGATGGGCCCGGGCAGCGACGCTCCGCGGCCGCAGTAGGAACCCAGCTTCACGCCAAGTGGACGCGGCCTGGCTTTCTCCCGGAAGCCCGCCTCGCCCCAAGAACCGCCGGGGTTCGCCCCGGCGGTTTTTGCGTTTCGAAACGGGAGGTTAGGGCGGGGGCAAAGTCGGGTATGGCGGGCTTTCGGCGCTTGCCATGGCGGGATCGCTTTGCTACAGGGACCGCCTTGCCGATGGAGCCTCCGGGCCTTCGGCAATCCGGGCGCTTAGCTCAGTTGGTAGAGCAGCTGACTCTTAATCAGCGGGTCGTAGGTTCGATCCCTACAGCGCCCACCATTCCCCTCGCATCGCGACGGATGGCCCGGATAATGCCGAAAGGCGCGGCGCGGCTTAGGCGCCGACCACCCATTTCATGACATGAACGCCGGCCATGCACAGTTCGCCGGTCGATTTCGTCACCTCGACCGTGGAGCGGCTGCGCGCCGCCTTCGCGTCAATCTCCTCCACCGTATAACGCGCCGTCAGCGTGTCGCCGATGAACACCGGGGCGATGAAGCGGATCTTGTCGTAGCCGAGCGACACCGACACCGCCTTGGCGCCGCGCTCGGCCGAGCGCTTCGACATCATCGAGGCGCAGGACGACAAGAGGCCGAGCACCAGGCCGCCATGGGCGATGCGCTTGCCGAAGGGCGACTTGCGCGCATACTCCTCGTTGACATGGATCGGATCGAAGTCGCCGGTGATCGCCGAGAACATCGCCAGGTCGGTCTCGGTGATGGTCTTGGAGAACTCGGCGGTCTCGCCGACCTTGAGGTGACATTCAAACACGGGTTTTCTCCGGGATGAGGTAGCCGGCGATCATCGCCGCCTGCGCCTGATACATCTGCACGCCGGTCGAGATGCGGCAGCCGCAGGCCTTGGCGTGCGCCAGCAGCGGCGTGATCTCCGGCGCGGTGACGACGTCGGCCACGATGATGTTCGGATCGAGCTTGCCGAACGGCGCCGGCATGCGGGTGTCGGGCGCCATGCCGGTCGGGCTCGCATTGGCGATGAGGTCGAAGCCGTCGGCGCTGGCTTCGCCGACGGTGAAGTGGCAATGGCTGTGCGCGTGGCCGAGGCGGCTGGCGACATCGTTGGCCTTGGCCTGATCGAGATCGACGATGGTGATCGCGGCCGCGCCGGCTTCGGCCAGCGCGTCGATGATGGCGCTGCCGGCGCCGCCGGCGCCGAACACCAGCGCGCGCTTGCCCTTGGGCTCGAAGCCGGCCTTGCGCGCGGCACCGACGAAGCCGACGCCGTCGAGCATGTCGCCCGCCCAGACAGTGTCGCTCTCGCGGCGTACGATGTTGACGGCGCCGACGCGGCTGGCGCGCGGCGAGGGCTTCTCGACATAAGGCAGCGCGCGCAACTTGTGCGGCACGGTGAGAATGAAGCCGTCGCAGTTCACGGTGGCCTTGAGGCCGCGCACCACGGTGTCGAAATCGGCCGGCCGCACATGCATCGGGACGCACAGCGCGTTGTGCCCGAGCGCGTGGAATTCGCCGCTGATGCCGGCCGGCGATTTCACCTGCGCGATCGGATCGCCAAGGATCGGAAACAGGCGGGTGGCGCCGTTGACGAAGGGTTTCGTGGCTTGCGGGTCGGTCATTCGGCGGCCTTCGGCAGTTCGAGGCGCGGGGAGCGCGGCGGCCGCTGCCGCTTGTCGAGATCGCCGGACAGGCGCAGCAGTCCGGGCTGGAACAGCCGCGCGTCCATGGTGGTGAGCTGCGGCGAGAGCTTCGGCGTGAAGCCCATGTGGGCGACGATGTCGCGCTCGAGATCGACGCCGGGGGCAATTTCAATCAGTTCGACGCCGGCGGCGCCGAGCTCAAACACCGCGCGTTCGGTGATGTAGAGCACACGCTGGCCGCGCTGCCGTGCATATTGGCCGCTGAAGGTGATCTGCTCGACCTGGCGGACGATCTTCTGGCTGTCGCCGTCCTTGGCGATCTGCATCTTGCCGCCGGGCCAGGAGAATGCGCTTTTGCCGGCAGTGAAGGTGCCGCTGAAGATGGCGGTCTTGGCGTTCTGGCTGATGTTGATGAAGCCGCCGGGGCCGATGATGCGGCCGCCGAAGCGGCTGACATTGACGTTGCCGGCCTCGTCGAATTCGGCGAAGGACAGGAAGGCGAGGTCGAGGCCGCCGCCGTCGTAGAAATCGAATTGATAGGGCTGATCGACCATTGCCGCGTAATTGCGCGAGGCGCCGGCCTCGTTGCCGGAAGCGGGGGCGCCGCCGATCAGACCCTGTTCATTGGTGAGGCAGATGCGTTCGAGGATGTCCTCCTCGGCCGCGACATTGGCGATGCCGGTGGAGATGCCGGAGCCGAGATTGCAGATCGCGCCGGGGAACAGTTCCAGCGCCGCGCGCCGGGCGATGATCTTGCGCGCGTCGAGCGGCAGCACGGGGATGTCCGACAGCGGAATCTTCAGTTCGCCGGCATAAGACGGGCTGTAATAGGTGTCGTAGGTCTGGCTCTGCTGCGGCTCGACGACGACGAGATCGACCAGGATGCCGGGGATCTTGACCTGCTTGGCCGGCAGGGTGCCGGCGCGCGCCATGCGCTTGACCTGCACGATGACGACGCCGCCGCAACGACGGGTCGCCTGCGCCTCGGACAGCATCTCGCAGAACACCGCTTCCTCTTCCATGGTGACGTTGCCGTCTTCGTCGGCGGTGGTGCCGCGCAGGAAGCAGACGTCGAAATGAAACGGCTTGAAGAACAGGTAGTCCTCGCCACGGAAGTCGACGAGATCGACGAGATCCTCCTTGGCGCACTCGCTTTGCCGGCCGCCGCTCTGCCGCGGATCGACGAAGGTATGCAGCCCGGTCTTGGTCAGCAGCCCCGCACGGCCGGCGGCGATCTCGCGCATCAACTGCGACAGCGCGCCCTGGGGCATGGTGTAGCCCTCGATCTTGTCGGCCAGCGCCAGGTCGGAAATCGCCGGCGAGTTGACGAAGGTACCGGACACGACGCGCTTGAGCAGGCCTTCATGCGCCAGATGGCCGGCCCCCAGGCCCTTGCCGTTGCCGAGCCCGACCGGATGCACGGCGGTGATGTTCGCCGGTGCGCCCTCGGCGAGGAAGCGCTTCTCCAGCGCGGCCATCAGCGCCTCCGGCACGGCGTGGCCGCCGCCCGAGCCGCCGATCAGAACCGTGTCGCCGGACCTTACGATCCGCACCGCTTCGTCAG
>JAHCKF010000004.1 GCA_026125925.1 Pseudolabrys sp. | reverse complement strand
TGGTTTCGAAGCGCTGACTCAAACCTCGATTATCCTAGTCGGTCTATAGGATATCGGCGGACCTCGGAGCCCGTTCCTCGTGCTGATATGGGGGCAAGAAATGAGTGGAAACGGCCGGAAATGAGCGGAAATCGGCAGCTTGGCCAAAGCCGTGAAATGTGCCTTAAGATGATGAGAAATAACAGAAAAGCAGCAAAATAGATGGATCGCCGTTTTTCAATCGCTCCCATGATGGATGGAATTCATGGCAGCTAATTTCCTTAGCATTTTCAGTTGGTTATTTCGAGCATAAGGAGTTCGTGCCGTACCGCTTTAGCGGATTACCGTTCAGAGAGGCGCTCCAGCTTCGCGTCACGTGTGGTTCGTGCAAGCAAGCGGGCTATTGACTGCCCAATGTCACGGCGTGTCGGCGCTCTATGGTGGGCCCATAGACGTCGTCAAAGTCCACATCCGGTCTCCGTAGAGTAAACACCGTGGAACACGTGCACCTTTATCACGTCTGACCTGGCCCAGCTCGACCGAGGCGAGACGCATGTTCCACTACCGCGCATTTCAGGCACGGCGCGGAACGGCGTGAAAAGTCGGCGGTTTACCTTCGTGCAAACGTTTTCCGAGGTGTTCCATGTCGCAAACCGTCGGCGACTTCATCGTGCATCGGCTCACCGAATGGGGAGTCCGCCGGATCTTTGGTTATCCTGGTGACGGCATCAACGGGGTGTTCGGCGCGCTGCAGCGCGCCAAGGGTAAGATCGAGTTCATCCAGGCGCGGAACGAGGAAATGGCCGCCTTCATGGCGTCGGCTCATGCCAAATTCACCGGCCAACTTGGCGTCTGCATCGCGACATCCGGACCGGGCGCGACGCATCTCGTAACGGGCCTCTATGATGCGCGTCTGGACCACATGCCGGTGCTAGCGATCTGTGGACAGCAGGCCCGCACCGCGATCGGCGGGCATTATCAGCAGGAAGTCGACCTGCCGACTTTGCTGCGCGATGTCGCCGGCGCTTTCGTGCAACAGGCCGCGGCGCCGGCGCAAGTGCGCCATCTTGTGGACCGGGCGGTTCGCACCGCTGTCGGCGAACGTCGCGTGACGGCGATCGTGTTGCCGAACGATCTTCAGGAGATGCCTTACGAGGAACCGCCCCGGACGCACGGCACATTGCATTCGGGTACTGGCTATAGCGCGCCCAGGATTGTGCCTTTCGACGCGGACCTTAGGAGGGCCGCCGATGTTCTCAACGCTGGCAAGAAGGTGGCGATGCTGGTCGGCGCCGGCGCGCTTCACGCAACGGACGAACTGATCGCCGTCGCCGAGCGGCTCGGCGCGGGCTGCGCCAAGGCACTGCTCGGCAAAGCCGCACTGCCGGACGATTTGCCCTGGGTAACCGGTTCGATCGGTTTGCTCGGCACCAAGCCGAGCTACGATCTGATGACCGAGTGCGACACGCTGTTGATGGTCGGCTCCGGCTTTCCTTATGCGGAATTCCTACCAAAGGAGGGCCAGGCACGGGGCGTGCAGATCGACCTCAAAGCTGACATGCTAAGCTTGCGCTATCCGATGGAGGTCAACCTCGTCGGCGATAGCACAGAGACGTTGCGGGCGCTGCTTCCGATGCTGGAACAGAAGACCGATAACGGCTGGCGGAACACCGTGACGGGATGGACCGGGAAATGGTGGGAAACTTTGGAGGCGCGGGCGCTCGCCGAGGCGTCTCCGATTAATCCGCAGCGGGTGACATGGGAGCTGTCGCCGCGGCTTCCCGGCGATGCAATTGTCACCAGCGATTCCGGGTCATGCGCCAACTGGTACGCGCGCGACATCAAGGTACGGCGCGGCATGAAATGCTCGCTTTCAGGCGGGCTGGCGTCGATGGGCGCCGCGGTCCCTTATGCCATCTCGGCCAAACTGGCTTATCCCGACCGGCCCGTGATCGCCCTGGTTGGCGACGGCGCCATGCAGATGAATAACATGGCCGAACTCATTACGGTCGCCAAATACTGGAGAGAGTGGCCGAATCCCGTCTGGATCTGCGCGGTCTGGAACAACGAAGACCTCAATCAGGTCACCTGGGAACAGCGCGTCATGGAGGGCGATCCGAAGTTCAACGCCTCGCAGAACATCCCGAACGTGCCATATCATAAGTTCGCCGAACTGATCGGCCTCAAAGGGCTGTATATCGATGAGCCGCACGGCGTCGCTCGGGCCTGGGAAGAGGCGTTGAGATCGGATCGGCCCGTCGTCCTGGAATTCAAGACGGATCCTAATGTTCCTCCGTTGCCGCCGCATATCACGCTGGAGCAGGCCAAGCACTTTGCATCGGCCCTGCTGAAGGTCGATCCAGACGAGAGCAGCATCATCGCCGGCGCTGCGAAGCAGATATTTGCAGCCATCCGGCCCGGCGGCAACTCATAGATGCAGTCGCGAAGCCGCCGCCGGCGGCCGAGCCGCGGCAGCGGCTTGGGAGACGAGGAGTCAGGGTGCCGAGTGCTGAAGCGCAATCCGCACCGGCACCGACTTCGCCGCAGGGACCTTGCTTTCCTTGGCGTAGTGCCAGACCGGAATGAGTACGTTCGCTTCCGGGTAATAGGCAGCGATGCATTTCTCTGGAATGTCGTAGGGCATCGCCACCAGATCGCCGAGCTCGCGCGTCATGCCGTCATCCACGGCGGTTGCGAGAATGACGCGATCACCCTTCTTCAGCCCGAGCCGGTCGATATCGCGCGCGTTCATCAGCACCACATTTCGCCCTCCGGTAACCCCGCGGAAGCGATCATCCTCGGTGTAGACGGTGGTGTTGAACTGGCCGTCCGCGCGCAAAGTCATGAGCTGGTAGATGTCGGGGCCTTCCTCGCGCCGGTTATCGAGGCTCTTCGGCACGGTGAAATTGGCCTTGCCGTTCGGCGTTTTCCACTTGCGCTCGCGCGCCGCCAGCGGCCGCGGAAAGCCGCCCGGCGTGAATAGCCGCTTGTTGAAGTCTTTGAAGCGGTGTGGGTAGGTTGCCTCAATGGCGTCGCGGACGAGCGCATAGTCGCCGACCCACTTGTCCCAATCGACTTTCGGATTGGGTGGCAACGTCGCCTTTGCAATACCGGCGATGATGAAAGGTTCGGATCGGGTATCCTCGCTGATCGGTCCGCGCTGGCCGCGCGAACCGTGGATGCAGGCGGTGGAGTCCTCCATCGAAACCGCCTGCGGGCCGGTCGCCTGCTGGTCGATTTCGATGCGACCGAGGCAGGGCAGGAGGTAGGTCACCTCGCCAGGCAGGAGGTGGGTGCGGTTGAGCTTGGTCGCGACCTGAACGGACAGCCGCATTTTAATCCAAGCCGGCTCCATCTGCGAGCGGTCGGGAATGGCGCGGGCAAAGTTGCCGCCAAGCGAGACGAAGCCGCGCACGGTGCCCTTAAGGATGCCCTCGCAGGCATCTACCGTGGTCAGGCCGTCCTCGCGCGGCGGTTCGAACCCGTACAACTCTTTCAGTTTATCTAGCGGTACCAGTTTGGTTTTTTCCGAGATGCCGACGGTGCGCTGGCCTTGTACATTGGAGTGGCCGCGCACCGGCGAGATGCCGGCGCCCGGCTTGCCGATATTGCCACGCAGGAGCATCAGGTTGACGATCATCTTCACGGTCTCGACACCGTATTCGTGCTGAGTGACGCCCATGCCGTAATTGAAGATGGTGGCGTTGGACGCCATGTAGGTATCGGCGGCTTTGCGCATTTCCGCTTCGGCGATGCCGGAGATGGCCTCGAGTCTACGCCAGTCCTGCTTGCGGCAGAAGGCGACGAAGTCGTCGAACCCGGCCGTGTGCTCCGCTATGAAGGCGACATCGACCCTGCGCTCGCCACCGGCGCGCTGCGCCTCGTCGTCGGCCTCGATCACCGCCTTGCAGATGCCAGCGATCGCGGCAATATCGCCGCCGGTGCAAACCTGACAATATTGCGAGGAAATGCGCGTGCCTCCGGCGAGCATCTGCGTTGGGCTCTGCGGGTTGGTGAAACGTTCAAGGCCGCGCTCGCGTAGCGGATTGAAGGTGACGATCGGAACCCCACGTTTTACTGCGCGCTGCAGCGGATGCAGCATGCGCGGCGCGTTGGTCGTGGTGTTATGTCCGAAGAAAAAAATGCATTCGGTCTTGTCGAAATCTGGCAATAGCACGGTGCCGACCGGTACGCCGATCACGGGCGGCAACCCGACCGACGTCGACTCGTGGCACATGTTCGACGAATCGGGGAAGTTGTTAGTGCCGTACATGCGGCCGAACAGCTGATACATGTAGCTCGCCTCCAGCGAGGCGCGCCCGGAGGTGTACATGACAACGGATTTCGGATCGAGCGCGCGAAGTTCGCGGCCGATCTCAGCCAAGGCTTGTTCCCAGGTCACCGGCTGGTACTTGTCGCTCACGGCGTCGTAGCGCATTGGATGCGTCAGGCGACCGTGCTCCTCCAGGGAGTGGTCGGACCACGTGCGCAGTTCGCTCACCGTATGCGCGGCGAAGAACTCGGGCGTGGTCCGCTTGTCGGTGATCTCCCAGACGGTCGCCTTGGCGCCGTTCTCGCAGAATTCGAAGGTGTGCGGCTCGGCAGGCTTTGCCCATGAGCAGCTCACGCACATGAAGCCATCCGGCTTGTTCTGCTTCATCAAAATTTCGCTGCCGAGAGCCGGAACCTGCTCCTGGCTCAGGATGCTAGTCAGCGTTTTGACCGAACCCCATCCACCAGCGGCCGATGGTTTGCTTTCCTTGTGCGGAGAATGCTGCGGGCGCGGAGAAGCCATGATCAGAATCCGTCAATTGATCGCGTCGCCCGTGGCCCAACGTCGCAGGCGGGACGCCGTTCCGTAAAATATGAAGCGTGCCCTGTGCCCAACTAATGCAGCGGCGGCGGGAATTCGGGGCGGGTGAAATAATCGGTACCGGCGAGCCAGAGCAGGATCGACAGCCAGAACACGCCGGCCGCGGCAAAGGCGATGGTGAGGCCGCACCGGTCGCGCAACTCCATGAACACGGCGGCGACGATCAGCGCCTTGGCGGCGGCGATGGTGAGGGCGACCGGAAAATTGAAACCGCCGAGCGGCTGGTAGGCCATGAGCACGGTGAGGCCGAGCAGGCCCAGCAGGGCCAGCCACGACAGGACGAGGGCGAGGGGTGGGGCGTGTCGCATCAGCCGCTCCGACCCGGCAGATAGATCAGGGCGAACAGCACGATCCACACGGCATCGACGAAGTGCCAATAGAGGCCCGAAACCGTGATCGGCGAATGGTAGGCGGAGTTGTAGTGGCCTTGCCGCGCGCGGGTTCCGATGACCGCGAGCACGATGATGCCGACCGAGACATGAAGCGCATGTAGCGCCGTGGCAATGAAGTAGATGAGAAAGAACAGCCGCGCGCCACGTTCATGCACGGAATCGAACTGGAAGTTCCGGCCGGGGAAGAGCCCTTCATGGAACTCCTTTGTGTACTCGACGCCCTTGAGCGCCAGGAAGACGACGCCGAGGATCGCCGCGACCCACAGCAGCCACGCGGCGACGCGGCTGGCGCCACCTTTGGCCGCAGCCACGGCCCAGGCAACGAGAAAACTACTGGTCAGGAGAATGGCGGTATTCGCGGTGCCGATGGCGATCTTGGTCTCACGTCCGGCGGCGTTGAAGTCGGCGGCGTAGCCGTGATGATAGACCAGATAGGCGAGGATCAGTCCGCCGAAGAACAGCACCTCGGTCGCGAGAAACACCCACATGCCGAGCTCGGCCGCTTCGTGCTGTTGCGGCAGGGTAGCATACTGAAAGGTGGGGCGCGGCTCAGGCATTCTGCGGCACCGCTTCCGGTTTGTAGACATAGGGCCCGCGCTTGACGGTCGGCGTTTCGACGAAATTGTGCTTCGGCGGCGGCGATGCCGTCTGCCATTCGAGACCGGTCGCCTGCCACGGGTTGGCTGGCGCCTTTCGGCCCCAGAACAGCGACCAGCCGAGATAGAACAGCGGCATCGCATAGGCGACGGCGAGGACCGACGCGCCGACGGACGACATCACGTTCCACACCTGCAGGCTTGGATCATAGGCGTGGTAGCGCCGCGGCATGCCGAGAACACCCAGGATGAATTGCGGGAAAAAAGTCATGTTGAAGCCAAAGAAGATCAGGATTGCGGCGGCGCGTGCCCAGTAATCGGGATAGAGGCGTCCGGTGATCTTGGGCCACCAGTAGTGCAGGCCGCCGAAATAGGCGGTCACCATGCCGCCGACCATGATGTAATGGAAATGCGCGACGACGAAATAGGTGTCGGTGACGTAAACGTCGAAGGCGAGCGTCGCGAGGAACAGGCCGGTGAGACCCCCGATGGTGAAGAGGCCAACGAAGCCGAGCGCATAGAGCATCGGCGCCTCGAACGTGATCCAGCCCTTGTGCAGGGTGGCCGTCCAGTTGAACACCTTGATCGCCGACGGCACCGCGACAACAAAGCTCATGAACGAGAACACCAGCCCGGCGAAAACGGACTGGCCGCTGACGAACATGTGGTGCCCCCAGACGAAGAAACCGAAGGCGGCGATCGCCATGCTGGCCCAGGCGACGAACTTGTAGCCGAACAGCTCTTTGCGCGAGAAGCAGGTGATGATCTCGGTGACGACGCCCATGCCCGGCAGGATCATGATGTAAACGGCCGGGTGCGAGTAGAACCAGAACAGGTGCTGGAATAACAAGGGATCGCCACCGAGCTTCGGATCGAAGATCCCAACGCCGAATAGTCGCTCCAGCGCGATCAGCAGCAACGTGATGGCGAGCACCGGCGTCGCCAGGACGAGGATGACCGAGGTCGCGTAGAGCGACCACAGAAAGATCGGCAGCCGGTACCAGGTCAGTCCCGGCGCACGCAGGCGGTGGATGGTGACGATGAAGTTGAGCCCTGTCAGGATCGACGAGAAACCGGTGATGAAAACCCCGACGGCGGCCAAAACGACATGGCTGTTCGAGAACATCGATGAGAACGGCGTGTAGAACGTCCAGCCGGTATCGACCCCGCCGATGAACAGCGCGTAAAGCGTCACGGCCCCGCCGATCAGGAACAGGTACCAGCTCGTCAGGTTGAGGCGCGGAAAAGCGAGATCGCGCGCGCCGATCATCAGCGGCACCATGAAATTGCCGAGCGTGGTCGGGATCGAGGGGATCAGGAAGAACCACACCATGATGACGCCGTGCATCGTGAAGAGGCGGTTGTACATGTCGGAGGTGACGAGGTCGCCGCGTGGCGTCACCAGCTCGAGTCGGATCATGGTTGCCGCCGCGCCGCCGAGGAAGAAGAAGAGCGTAATCGTGGCAAAGAACAGAAGGGCGACGCGCTTGTGATCGGTCGTGAAGAACCACGAGCGAAGATGGTGGTCCGCCGTGAGGTAGTTTGCCGATTGCGTGCTCATGAGGGTCGGCTCACTGCTGCTGGCTCAGGGAAGGGTCCTGTGGACCGAGCGACTTGATGTAGGCGATCATCTTGACGAGATCGTCCTCGCTGATGCGGCCGGCGAAGGGCGGCATCAGCGGTTCGTAGCTGGCGACGATCTGCGAGCGTGGTTGCAGGATGGAGTCGCGGATGTAACGCTCGTCGGCGACGACGATGCTGCCGTCGGCAAGGGGCACGGGCCTGCCGTATACGCCCTCAAGGGGCGGCGCACGCACCGTGCCGCCGTTGCCGTGACAGCCGCTGCAGCCGAGCGAGCGGAATAGCGCTGCGCCCTGCGCGGCCATGGTGCCGTCAACGTCCTGGCGCCCTAGCCACGCGCTATAATCGGCCGGCTTCATGACGACGACGCGGCCGGTCATGGCCGAGTGATCGGTGCCGCAATATTCAGCGCAGAGCAGCGAGAATACGCCGGGCTTTTCAGCTTTGAACCACAGGCTTTGGTAGCGGCCGGGTACTACATCGTGCTTCACGCGGAAGGCGGGCACAAAGAAGCTGTGGATCACGTCCTGCGACGCCATGGTGAGCCGAACGGTACGACCGGCAGGAATATGCAGTTCGTTGATCTCGCGCTGGCCGCCGGGATGCTGCACTTTCCACATCCACTGCTTGGCGACGACATAGATCGGCAGACCGTCGGCCGGCGCGTCAAAGACGCGCAAATAGAGCCCCGCGCCCCATACGAAAAGGCCGAGAAAGGCGGCGAGAGTCGCCGTCGTCCAGCTTACTTCCCAGTGCCAGCTTTTCTTGATGCGGTCGCCGCGCTCGGCGGTGCTGCCTTTACGGTAGCGAATGACGAAGATGAGGATGAGCGCGAACAACAGCGCCAGAACCAGCAAGCTCGCCGTGAGCAGGCCGACGAACAGCAGGTCGACATCGCCCGCGTAGGACGAGCTGGCCGATCGCCAGAACGGGAGCGCTTGGGGCCACATCGGTCGTTTCGTTCTCCGCGCCGCTAAGTGGCGGGCTAGCGGGCCCAGCCGGGTAGACCGCGTTCGGCAATGAGGCTCATGGCGCGATCGACGGGGATATGGACGGTCTGCCGCGAAGCATCGGCGAAGCCGTAACCGTTGAGCCGGCGGCTTTCGTCACCGCGGAAACGGGCGAGATCGGCCTGCGGATCGATTTGCAACCGGGGACCGTTTGCGATCGCCGGCGGTTTGGGATCGGCAATCGCGACGCTCGCCGGGTAGATAGCCCTCAAGGCGAATGGCGGGGCAATGAGAAGCGCGGCGAGGCCCGCGGCGAGCGCCGCGACGAGGCCTATGTTGACGTCCGAACGTTCATAGTCCGGATCGCTGTCTGGAAGTTTTGCCATTGCGGTGCCGGCCGGAAAATGCGCGCGTCCCCGGTGGCCAACGTGCTGCGGGGAACTTCGTTCCGCCGTGCCGGAACATTCACGCCGTGCGCTCGTTGGCGGATCGGGGCAGCGACGCGGCATGCGGGCGCAACATGGCGCAACTCTTCACACCGGCAGCGGATACGTGGCTGCGCCTGTTCGTCGTGGGTGCGCTGGCGCTGGTGATCGGTGGAGTCACGGCCGCCGTCGGCTTCGCGCGGTCCGATTACTACACCGGGGTCAACATCCATCCCGTCAGCCAACCGGTGCCGTTCAGTCACCGCCATCACGTGAGTGGGCTGGGCATCGACTGCCGCTATTGCCACACCGAAGTCGCTGATAGCGCGCGCGCCGGACTGCCGCCGACGCACACCTGCATGTCGTGCCACTCGCAAGTCTGGACCGGGGCCCCGCTGCTGGCGCCGGTGCGGCACAGCCTCGCCGACGACAAGTCGTTGCACTGGAACCGGGTCGCGCGCCTGCCGGATTACGTCTACTTCCGCCACGACATCCACATCAACAAAGGGGTCGGCTGTGTCGAATGCCATGGCCGCATCGACACCATGGCGCTGACCTACAAGGCCAAGGCGTTGACGATGCAGTTCTGCATCGACTGCCATCGCGATCCGGCACCGCGTCTGCGGCCGCTCACACGGATCACCGACATGAACTGGCATCGCGACGCTGCCACGCCGAGCGGACATGAGATGCTCAAGCAATACGGCATCCGCACCGACAGCCTTACCCATTGCACCGTGTGCCACCGATGAGCAGCGCCTTCGATCTCCAGCGCATTCGCGAACGTCTCGTCGCCGGCCGGCAATGGAGCTGCGTCGAGGAATTGCTCGGCGATGCGGAGTTCACGCGCTGGGTGGAGGCGGAGTTTCCCGCGACGGCGCGCTTGGCGGCGCCGGCGCGGCGGCAGTTTCTGCAGTTGATGGGCGCCAGCCTGCTGATGGCCGGTTTGGCCGGTTGCGGCGAGGGGCGCTCGGATGTCGCGCTGCCCTATGTCAACCAGCCGGAGAACGCGCCGCCCGGCGTGCCGCGGCATTACGCGACGGCGGTAACGTTCGAAGGCTACGCGCAGCCGGTGCTGGCCACCGTCAATGACGGGCGCCCGACCAAGCTCGACGGCAATCCCGGCCACCCGGCGACGCGCGGCGGCAGCGACATCTTCATGCAGACCGCGGTGTTGCAACTCTACGATCCGGCGCGGGCCAAGGCGCCGAGCCACGGCGGCGAGGCGACGACCTGGGCCGAGGTTTCGCGGTTTTTGACCGGCGCGCGGGCGCAGTGGGCGCAGCGCCGCGGCGAGGGGCTGCGCATCCTGTGCGGCAACATCACGTCGCCGACGGTGACGCGGCAGCTCCGCGCGCTGCTGACGGCGCTGCCGCAGGCCAAGCTGCATGTGTTCGAACCGGTGGGCAACGGGCATCGGGCCGAGGCGATGCGGCTGGCTTTCGGCGAGGATGCCGAGCCGGTTTATGCGCTCGACCGCGCCGATGTCATCGTCAGCCTCGATGACGACCTGCTGGGCCCGGGGCCGTGGCAGGTGGCCCATGCGCGCGCCTGGGCGAATCGGCGCGGCGAGGGGGTTGAACCGGCGCAGCGTGCACGGCTTTACAGCGCCGAGAGTGTGCCCGGGTTGACGGGGGTGGTCGCCTCGCGCCGGATTCCCGTCGATGCTTCGAGCATGCCGGACTTGATGAGCGCGCTCGCCGGCGCAGTCGGCGTGGCCACGACATCGTCAGTCAACCTCAGCGACGCGCAGAAGCTCTGGGTCGAGCGCGCGGCCAAGGACCTGCTGGCGCACCGCGGCGCCGGTCTCGTGACGTGCGGCGCGCATCTGCCGCCGGAGACGCAGGCCCTTGCGGCGTTGGTGAACGAGAAGCTCGGCAATGTGGGAGCGACGCTAAGCTACCGCGCTCCATCGGCGATGAGCGGCGATAGCATCGTTGCGCTCGCCGACGACATTCGCGCGGGCAAGGTCGAGACGCTGATCGTCCTCGACGCCAATCCGGTTTATGCCGCGCCGGCGTCGCTGCGGTTTGGCGAATTGATGCGCAAGGTGCCGACGACCATCGGCGCCGGTCTCTATCCCGATGAGACCGCCGCGGTCTGCCAATGGCATATCCCGCGCAGCCACGACCTCGAAAGCTGGGGCGATGCCTTAGCGGTCGATGGCACGGCAATGGTCATGCAACCGGTCATCGCGCCACTTTATTCGACGCGGACGTTGCCGCAGGTCCTTGCCATGCTGTCCGGCCCCAACGAGGTGGCGGCCGATGCGCCGGTACGCGAAACCTGGGCCGCAAGTTTCGGTGCCGACTTCGATGCCCGCTGGCAGCGGGCGCTGTATGAGGGGTTCGTCAATGCCCCGCCGGCAGCGCCGCTGCAGGTGACCGCGAAGTTGGTCGAAGCGCCGCCGCCGGCCAACGTCGAGGGCGATGTCGATATCGTCTTCCGGCCAGATCCGTCGGTGTGGGACGGCCGCCTCGCCAATGTCGCCTGGCTGCAGGAGATGCCGAAGCCGCTGACCAAGATCACCTGGGACAATCCGATCGCCGTCTCGCCGCGCCTTGCCGACAATCTGAAAGTCGTCAATGGCGACAAAGTGCGGGTCGAGACCGCCGTCGGTGCGATTGAAGGCCCGGCCTGGATCATGCCGGGGCAGGCGGCGAACACGGTGGCGCTGTTCCTCGGCTATGGCCGGCATCTGCCCGATCAGTTGGCCGACGGCATTGGCGCCTCGGCCTATGCGCTGCGCGATGCCAAAGAGCCCTGGCATGCGCGGGGCACGATCACGCGCATCGATGGCAAGCAGCCCTTCGCTACCAGCCAATTGCACCACCGCATGGAAGGCTTCGACTTCGTCAAGGAAGTCAGCGCTGCCGAACCGACGCTGCCGCCGCCGAAGGCGCAGCCGAGCCTCTATCCGGAGAAGCCAAGCCCGCACATTGCCTGGGGCATGGCGATCGATCTCGACCGCTGCATCGGCTGCAATGCCTGCATCGCCGCCTGCAATGTCGAGAACAACGTGCTGGTGGTCGGACGCGAGGAGGTGGCGCGCGGCCGCGAGATGTTGTGGTTGCGTGTCGATCGCTACTATACCGGTGACATCGAAGAACCGCGCAGTTACTTCCAGCCGGTGCCGTGCATGCATTGCGAGGACGCGCCCTGCGAGATGGGCTGTCCGGTCAACGCCACCGTGCACAGCCCGGAAGGCCTCAATCAGCAGATCTACAATCGCTGTATCGGCACGCGCACCTGCTCCAGCTATTGCCCTTACAAGGTGCGGCGCTTCAACTGGTTCGACTATCGCGACAAGAGCGACCAGGCGAGCGCCGCGCATAACCCGGATGTCACCGTGCGCTCGCGCGGTGTCATGGAGAAGTGCACCTATTGCGTTCAGCGCATCCAGCGCGCCCACGTCGAGGCCGACAAAGAGGGGCGCCCGCTCAAAGGCAGCGATGTGACGACCGCCTGCCAGCAGGCCTGTCCGACGACGGCGATCACCTTCGGCAACATCAAGGATGACGGCGAGGAGGTGTCGAAGTGGCGCAAGAGCGGCCGGCATTACGTGCTGCTGGAGGAGCAGGGTACCCGTCCGCGAACGACGTATCTCGCGCGCTGGAACGACGGTGACGGGGAAGACGTGTAATGTCCGCCGCCGAGCATCCGATCCTGCCAACGAACCAATCGCTCGGCGACGTCACCGATCAACTCGCCCGCATCCCGCTGAATTTTCCAACGCGGCGGCGCTGGCTGATCGCCCTGTCGCTGTCGATGGTGTTGCTGGCCTTGTTCGTCCTGTCGGCGGTGGTGCTGTTTACGGTCGGCGTCGGCGTCTGGGGCATCAACATCCCGGTCAACTGGGCCTTCGCCATCCATAACTATGTGTGGTGGCTCGGCATCGGCCATGCCGGCACCCTGATCTCGGCACTGCTGCTGCTGATGGGCCGCGAGTGGCGCAATTCGCTCAATCGCTTCGCCGAGACCATGACGCTTTTCGCCGTGGTATGTGCCGGCATCTATCCGATCCTGCATCTCGGCCGGCCCTGGTATTTCTACTGGATGTTTCCTTATCCCTCGACCATGGGCGTATGGCCGCAATTCCGCAGCCCGCTGGAGTGGGACATCTGGGCCGTGCTCACTTATCTCACCGTGTCGGTCGTGTTCTGGTATGTAGGCCTCATCCCTGATCTCGCCGCGGCGCGCGACCGCGCGCGCAGCCGCGGCTGGCAAGTGTTCTTCGGCGTCACTTCGCTCGGCTGGCGCGGCTCGGCGGTACACTGGTTGCGCTGGCAGCAGGCTTACCGGCTGCTGGCGGCGCTGGCTGTGCCTCTGGTCGTCTCGGTGCACAGCGAGGTGTCACTGTTGTTCGCCGCCGGGCAGATCCCCGGCTGGCACTCGACGATCTTCCCGGCTTACTTCGTGCTCGGCGCGGCATTTTCCGGTTTTGCCGTGGTGGCGATGATCGCGGTGGCGCTGCGCGCGCTGTTCTCGCTGCGCAACCTCGTCACCGACGATCACCTCGACATTCTCGGTAAGGTGATCCTGGCGACCGGATTGATGACCGCCTACGGCTATGTCTTCGAGGTGTTCGATGCGTATTACTCGGGCGGTGCGCACGAAATCCAGACTTTGCACGACCGTCTGACCGGCAGCTACGCCTGGACCTATTGGGGCGCCATCCTCTTCAATTTCCTGCCGCTGCAGGCGCTGTGGTGGCGCGCCGTGCGCCGCAATCCGCTGCTGCTGTTCCTGATCGGCACCAGCGTCGCCGTCGGCATGTGGTTCGAGCGCTACATGATCCTGGTGACCAGCCTCTACCGCGACTTCCTGGCGTCGTCGTGGGGCGCCTTCACGCCGTCCTTCTGGGACTGGTCGACCTATATCGGCACCCTCGGCCTGTTCATGGTGCCATTCCTGCTGGTCATCCGCGTCTTCCCGGTGATCGCGATCAGCGAAACCAAGGAAGTGCTGGAGGAAGAGAAGGCGGAGGCAGCGCATGGCTGAGGGCTACGGCATCCTCGCCGAGTTTAAGACGCCGGAGGAGCTGCTCACGGCCGCGCGGCGCGCGCGCGAGGCGGGCTACCGCGACCTCGATGCCTTCACGCCGTTTCCGGTCCACGGCCTTGCTGAAGTGCTCGATATCAAGGACAGCCGCGTGCTGTGGCTCGGCCTCGGCGGAGGCATCTTCGGCTTTGCCGTGGCGGTCGGCATGCAGGTGTTCGCCAATTGGGACTACCCGCTCGATGTTGGCGGTCGACCGGTGTTCGCGTTGTCCGCCTTCGCCGTAATCGCCTTCGAGTTGACCGTGCTGTTCGCCGCGCTGACGCCTGCCCTCGGCATGCTGGTCATGAACGGCCTGCCGAGGCTCAACTACCCGGTGTTCTCGGCTTCGCGCTTCAAGCTGGCGTCTAAGGACCGTTTCTTCCTCTGCATCAGGGACGGCGACGCTAAATTCGACGTCGATGCGGCGACGGCCTTCCTGGAGAGCACTGGCGCTGAAACCATTGAGCGGGTGACGGCATGAGGCGTCATATGACAGCCGCCGTGTTGATGGCAGTTTCGGCACTGGTGGCGGGCTGCGACCAGAACATGACCGATCAGCCGAAATACCAGCAGTACGAGCCAGCCGACCTGTTCCGCGACGGCAAGGTGTTGCAGAAGCCGGTGCCCGGCACTGTGGCCAGGGAAGATCGGCGGTATCGCTCGGAGGCGGTCGTGCGCCCACCATTGACGAAGGCGTTACTTGAGCGTGGACAGACGCAGTTCAATATCTACTGCTCGCCTTGCCATTCTAGAACCGGAGACGGCAACGGCATCGTCGTTCAGCGAGGTATGCCGGCCCCGCCCAGTTATCATAGCCAGCGATTGCGCGAGGCGGATGACCAGCATTTCTTCGATGTCATGACCAACGGTTACGGCGTCATGTACTCCTACGCTTCGCGGGTGCGGCCGAAGGATCGCTGGGCCATTGTCGCGTATATCCGCGCGCTGCAGCTCAGCCAGAACGCTTCGATCGGTGACGTACCCGACGCTGAGAAGGCCAAGCTGCTGTCGGAGAGCAGGCCATGATCCGAGAGCACTCCATCGTCGCCGTTGTCGCGGTGCTGGCCACGATCGGTTGCGTCGCCGGCTTCATGCTGGATCCGGCGGCGCTGATGCTCGGCTGGCTTGTGGCGGCGTTCACGGTGACGTCGATGTCCGCCGGTGCGCTCGGCGTGCTGATGTTTACCTACGTCGTGCGTGGCCAATGGACCGACGGCATGCACCGGCCGCTGACCGCAGCGGCGATGACCCTGCCGCTTTCGGGGCTATTGTTCGTGCCGGTGCTGGTCGCGCCGTCCATCATTTATCCGTGGGCGAGCCATGCGGCGGGCGGAGTGGTGTCTTTCAAGGATATCTGGTTGACGCCGTGGTTCTTCGCGCTGCGCACCGTGATCTATTTTGCGGTGTGGATTGCATTGTCGCTGTGGTTGCGTGCGGCGTGGCGGCGGCCGGAACGGATGATGGTCAGCGCCTGTGTCGGTCTGATCGTGTATGCGCTGACGGCATCGATAGCCGGCATCGACTGGCTGGAATCGCTCACGCCGAAATTCCATTCGTCGGTCTATGGTCTCATGGTGCTGACGTTCCAGCTTCTCGCCGGATTTACGTTCGCTCTGGTCATCGTCGTCCGGCGGCCCGGTGCGCCGACCGGCAGTTACGGAGCCATTTTGCTCTCGGTACTGATGATGTGGGCTTACAATCACGCCATGCAGTACATCATCATTTGGGCCGGCAACGTGCCGGAAGAGGTGATCTGGTACGAAAGTCGCGAGCAGGGTGCTTGGGGTGTCCTGTTCTTGCTGCTGATCGTGGCGCAGTTCGTGCTGCCGTTCTTCGCGCTGCTGAGCAGCCGAGTTCGCAATGGCCGAGGCGCGATCGTGAGCCTCGCAGCACTCACGCTCGTAATGCGCTTCGTCGAGGCGGCGGTGCTGGCGATGCCTGAACGGGTTGGTGACCTGCACGGCCTATGGCTATCTGCGACGGCAGCGATGTTGCTCGCGGGCGCCATTTGGTGGATGGCTTTCGCCGCCGTCGACCGGCGCCTGGCGCCGCACGACCTCAAACCGCTGGAGGACGATGCCTTTGATGCGTCCGGGAGCCCGGTGCCCCGCGGCTCATGACCGGCGCGTTCTCCACGCCAGCCAGCCGATACCCAGACCGAGGCCCACGAGGGTGACAACCGCGGACGCTGCCAAAGCGCGGCGGACCGCGAAATTGTAGGTGCCGGCGGCTGGATCGAAGCCATAACAAAGCAGGCGTACCTGATCGACCAAGCTGCCGATGCGACCTTCGCCCGCTTCCGTCATCGCCAGCGTCAGGTCTTTGGCATTGAAGCCGAGCGACGATAATGCGCGGACGATGCGGCCGTCGGGCGCCATGGCGATCACGGCCGCAGGATGTGCATACTGATCGCGCTCGGCATCATAGACATAACGATAGCCGACCGCGGCCGTCGCCGCTTTGACGGTCGCCTCTGGCGCCGACAACATGACGATGGGTAAGCCGGGCACATCCGCTTGCGCCTTACGGAACGCGGTTGCCTCGGCGGCGTCGTCCTTCGGATCGAGTCCGAGAATCAGGAGGCGATAGCTATCTGTGCCAAGCCGCGCCTTCGCCAGCGCGTCGGAAACGAAGGCAAGCGACGGACCGCATAAGGTTGAACACGTGTAATCGGCAAACAAAACGAGCGCCGGTTTGCCCGCCGCTGCCGAACGCAGCGTCATCGCGCCGCCGTGCTCGTCGTGCCAGGTCTGATCAAGAGGCAGCCGCGCGCCGGCGGGCGGGTTAAGGCCGACATCGCCGAGCGCTTGCTTTACTAGTGACCCCCTTGCGGGGGACAACAGGGCTACAACCAGAAAGATGACCGCGAGTATGGGGCGCAAAGAGGGAGTCTCCGTCATCGCCTCGCGGCTAACGGATGGTAGCACGCGAAGTTCCCTTGCGACCGGAACCTTCATCCGCTGTGCGGTTTGCCCTGAAGTGCCCGCCTCGCACGGAGTATGGCCTTGCTGTCTGTGTTCGAGATCGTGGCCGTCCTGCTTGTACTGACGGCAGCGTTTTCCTGGTTCAACTACGTGGTCCTGCGCCTGCCGAACACCATCGGCCTGCTGGTGATGGCGCTGGCGTCGTCACTGCTGCTGGTCGGCCTGGAGGTGGCGTTCCCCCAAGCCGCCTTCTTTCACGAAATGTCCCTGCAGGTGCGCCGCATCGACTTCACCGAAGCCGTGCTGCAGGTGATGCTCGGCTATCTGCTGTTCGCCGGTGCCCTACAGGTCGACGTCTCCGAGTTGCGCGATCGTAAGGTGATCGTGGGCACCATGGCCAGCCTCGGTCTCTTCATCTCAACGCTGGCTGTCGGCACCATGTTCTGGCTGGCAGCGCAGGCGATCGGCGCACCGATTTCATTCCTCTGGTCACTGGTCTTCGGGGCGCTGATCAGCCCAACCGACCCGGTCGCGGTACTCAGCACGTTGAAGGAAGTGAATGTTCCGCACCGGTTGCAGATGGATATGTCGGGAGAATCGCTTTTCAACGATGGTATTGGCGTTGCGCTGTTTACCGTCCTGCTGGCAGCGGCCTCAGCCGGAGAGGGCTCATTCGGCTTCGGCAAATTGGCGGCCGTAATCTTTCGGGAAGCCGCTGGCGGCGGCGCGCTGGGACTGATCGCCGGTTTCATCGCCTACCGCGCAATGCGACATGTCGACGAGTATACAATCGAGGTTTTGATTTCGCTGGCGATTGCCACGGGTACCTATGCGCTCGCTACGAGACTGGAAGTGAGCGGGCCGATCGCCGTGGTCGTCGCGGGCGTGATCCTCGGCAGCCGTGGGGCGGAGGTGGCCATGAGCCGGCGCACGCAGCGCTATATGTTCGGCTTCTGGCAGCTCGTCGACGACATGCTCAATTCAGTGCTATTCCTTCTGATCGGCCTTGAAGTATTGGTGCTGCAGTTTGACAGCAGCCTCTTGCCGCTGGCGCTGGCGGCGGTGCCTATTGTTCTGCTCGGCCGATTCATCGCCGTCGCCATCCCGATCAGAGTGTTGTCGGCGCGCTGCGGCTTCGACCGCGGCACCGTTCCCATGCTAACCTGGGGCGGGGTGCGCGGAGGCATCTCGATCGCGCTGGTACTTTCAATTCCCGACGACGCGCTGCGACAGCCGCTCGCCGCGGCGACCTACATGGTGGCAATTTTCACTATCGTCGTTCAGGGCATGAGCCTGGCATGGCTAGCGCGCCGACTTGGCGTCGGGAGCGCGCAGTAGCCGGTGCGCGACGAACTCTCATGTCGCTACGGCGTTGTTCCGGACACGACAAAGGAGAGAACTCATGCAGCGGACCATTATCGCGCTCGTAACTGCCTGTTTCGCGGTTACTGCCCACGCGCAAAATTCGCCGGACATTAACGGGTCTCGCACCGATAAGAGCCAGGGCGCGAGCGGCTACATCAGGGGCCAACAAGGAAGGAACAGCGAAACCATCGGCGGGCGTGGCATTTCGCGGCAAGAAGATATCCGGCGGACGTCGTCCGGCGACATCAGGCTTGCGCCGGAGGTCGTGTCGGCGTTGCAGACGGCCGCCAGGAACGGAAGCCTTGAGCGAACGCAGGATATTCGCTTCACCGTTGCGGTCGGCGCTGCGGTGCCCCAACAAGCCGGCGCGCGACCGCTGCCAGAAGCGCTGAAGCAAAAGGTGCCGTCCGGAAACGGTATGAACTATATTCTCGCCGCCGATCGTCTGATTCTGGTGGACGGCCGCACGCAGCGGATCGTTGCCATCGTGCCTGGCATGGGTTGAGCGAACCTTTCACCGCCATCTCTTGCCCCGATCTGGAACCATTATTGCGCGAACTTGTTCGCCCTGCAGGGACGGCGCCTATTTCAGGGAGGCCTGCTATGGCACCCGCACAACCGATCCGCTCCGGCCTGTTCCGGCCCTTTCCCCATTATCGCTGTCGGCTTCAGCGGTCTGCCTTCTTGGCACGTTGACGACCGACATCCCACGCCGTCGGCCTTCGTACGCGCACCGGAGCAATCGTATGACCAAATCCAGTCTGAAACATGCGGTGGCGACCGCGATGGTGCTGTGCAATGCCGTTTGGCGCGGCCCAGCGGCGGGGCAGTAGAGTTCGATGACCCCGGCCTGGCTGCACCTTCTCGCTGTCGCGGGGCTCTTGTTTGGCGCCGCTTGTGCCGTCGTCATTGCGTTCGACGTGGGGCTCCGGCCACAGGCCATGGCGATCATGAACGTCGTCTGGCCGGTCGTCGCGACGTTCGGAACGGTGTTCGTCGTTTGGGCCTACTTCCGTTTTGGACGTCTATCGAGCCGCAAAGCGATGCAGGAGGCCAGGTCGGCCGGGAAGACGCCGCCGAACAAGGAACTGCCATTTCCGGTCATGGTTGCCAAGGGGGCCGCACATTGCGGCTCGGGATGCGCGATCGGCGATGTCATTGCCGAGTTCCTGGCGTTCTTCGTTCCATCGATCGCGGTATGGCTCGGCTGGAAGTCCCTTTTCGCTGAGAAGATGTTCGCGGTATGGGTGCTCGATTATCTATTCGCCTTCTCGCTCGGCATTGCCTTCCAGTATTTTACCATCAAGCCGATGCGCGATCTCTCGCCCGCCGAAGGCCTGATCCAGGCCGTCAAGGCCGATACGCTTTCGCTCTCGGCGTGGCAGGTGGGGATGTACGGATTCATGGCCTTTGCGCAGTTCTATATCTTCCGCGGTGTTCTCGGCGTGCCGCTTGAAGTCAACTCAGCCGAGTTCTGGTTCATGATGCAGATCGCCATGGTCGTAGGGTTTGTAACCAGTTATCCGGCCAATTGGTGGCTGTTGCGGACCGGCATCAAGGAACGCATGTAAGCGAACCGATCCGAAATTGCCGATTCGATGAGCACGTCGGGCACTCTGCTATCGATCAGGTCTGGGATCGTTGCTTCGAGGAATCTCAGGCCTAGCGAGCAGATAGGAGACCCCGGCTCGTTGCCCGTTCGAAAGGAATTATCCTGCAACTTTAACCGCGACGCAGCGTTGGCCACTGAAGGGAACTTTCCGATGGCCTTTCGTCCCAACATTTTCGCTTCCCGTGCACTGGCAGTCCTGGTGGCCATACTGGGCGCGGCACTTGCCGGCGGCGGTGCGTGGCTCGCCGTGCTGGGAGGATCGTGGTTTTATCTGGTTGCGGGGGGTGGCTTTCTGACAACCGCCTTGTTGCTCTATCGTCGCTTGCCCGCCGCGCTGTCTGTGCAGGCCGCGCTCATCGCGGGAGCGCTGATTTGGTCGCTTTGGGAGGTCGGGCTCGACTGGTGGGCTCTCGTTCCTCGTGGCGACATCATCTTCATCGTCGGTCTTCTCTTGCTCCTGCCTTGGTTCCGGCCGCCGTTGGCGAACGATCCGTACCGGCCCGTCCCGCTGTTGCGGGGCAATGGCTTGGTGCTCAGCCTGTCGCTTGTCGCCGCCCTCGCGGTGGGAGGGATATCCCTGCTTGTCGATCCGCATCGCATCGAAGGCTCGGCGGCTGCTCCCCAGGCTTCTGACGTAATGAGCGCTACCGATGTCCCGCCGGGTGAATGGCATGCTTATGGTCGTACGGAACGGGGCCAGCGCTATTCACCGCTGGATCAAATTACGCCCCAGAATGTGTCAAACCTGAAGGTCGCGTGGCGCTATCGTACTGGGGACATTCCCGGCGCGCCCGGCGACCCTCACGAAACCACGTTTGAAGTGACGCCGTTGAAGGTCGGCACCAGTCTCTTCCTTTGTACGCCTCATCAATCGGTTGTTGCTCTGGAAGCGACGACCGGTAAGGAGATCTGGCGATACACTCCGAAGATACTGAATGATCTCGCGCTCCAGCACCTCACGTGTCGCGGACTTTCCTATTATCCGGGCAACGGGACGGCGGCATCTCCGCCGAGCGAGGGTGCAGCTCCCACGTCACAGAACGATCAGGCGCTGAAGCTCCCGGTGGCGACTGACGGCGCGCCGACGACCGAATGCGCGGCCATGTTATTCATGCCGACAGCGGATGGCCGCTTGATCGCGCTTGATCCGGCCAGTGGCGCGGTCTGTCGAAATTTCGGCAAGGGTACCGGACAGATTAATCTTTGGACCGATATGCCAAATGTCCGTCCAGGCGCGTATTATTCGACCTCTCCGGTTGTGGTCGCCCGGGGTATGGTGATCGTCGGCGGCACGGTGCTGGACAACGTTTCTACTTCCGAGCAGTCTGGCGTTATCAGGGCATTCGATATTGCGACCGGTCGCCTGGTCTGGGCGTGGGATTCCGGCAATCCCGACATTACGACGCCGTTGCCGCCCGGACAAAGCTATACGCCAAATTCGCCCAATGCCTGGTCCATTCTAAGTGCGGATGAAAACCTCGGTCTCGTCTATGTTCCCCTCGGCAATCAGCCACCTGATCAATGGGGCGGCAACCGTAGCGAAGACGTAGAGCGTTTTTCCTCGTCGATCGTAGCGCTGGACCTTTCCACCGGGAAACTGCGTTGGCGCTTCCAGACGGTTCATCACGATCTGTGGGATTACGATGTCCCGTCGCAACCGAGCCTCGTAGACCTGACCATCAAGGGCCAGACCGTGCCGGCGCTGGTTCAGCCGACCAAGCAAGGCGAAATTTTCGTGCTCGACCGCCGCAACGGCCGGCCGATCCTCCCGGTGCGGGAGGTGCCCGCGCCGCAAGGCGCCGCCAAGGGCGATCACACAGCTCCGACCCAACCGGTATCTGCGTTGTCGCTGGCGCCCGAACTTCTTAACGGAAGCGACATGTGGGGCGCGACCTTGATCGATCAGATGGCCTGCCGCATCCAATACCGCCGCCTGCGCTATGAAGGCCGGTTCACGCCGCCTTCGCAACAGGGCTCTTTGATCCACCCGGGAAATTTTGGCGTGTTCAACTGGGGCAGCATCGCGGTCGATCCCGCGCGGCAGATCGCCTTCATTACTCCTGCGTATCTACCTTTTGTATCACGGCTGGTGCCGCGCTCCGACGACACGACGCTTTACGTTCAAGGCAACAATCGCCCGGAAGGAAGTCTGCCCGCCCTCAACGAAAACTTCGGCGCGCCTTTTGCCGTGCAATTGTATGCCTTCACGTCGTTCCTCGGGCTGCCCTGTACCCAGCCGCCGTGGGGCTACGTCGCCGCCGCCGATCTGACGACGGGCCGAGTCGTTTGGATGCACAAGAACGGCACGGTGCGTGATCGGGCGCCGGTCCCGCTACCATTCAAGATGGGCGTGCCAACCTTGGGGGGGCCGATGATGACCGCGGGCGGTGTCGCATTTCTCTCTGGCACACTCGACTACTACGTCCGCGCTTACGACGTGGCCACCGGAGAGCAGCTATGGCGAGACCGTTTGCCCGCCGGTGGGCAAGCAACACCAATGACTTATGCCGGGCAAGATGGGCGCCAGTATGTGCTCGTCATGGCAGGCGGGCATGGGTCGCTCGGCACGAAAGTTGGCGATTACGTTGTCGCTTACGCTTTGCCGAACCTCGCTCGGTAGCGTGCGCCATCGCGACGGTGCCGCAGGGTGGTGCGTATTGAACAGAGGATCTTCATCCGTAGGGGCGGCTTCTAGCCTATCATCTTTCCTTATTCCAAGAGATTTTGGTCGCGGCCACACGACGCTGGCCGTAAGCGTGATTGGTTCGCCACTGGGCGCGCTCACTGCAAGAAGGCCCACAACAGCAGAGGAAGCCGCAGCGCTGGCGGAAAGGCTGATGGGGGACTTGCTGCCGCCCTCCGTACAAGCGTGGCTCGCCGCTACAGAGCATCACAGCCTCACGGTGGGGTCGGTGGGAAGGACGTCGCCGGCGCTGCCGGTGTGAGGAGCTGCAAGACTTCCCACTCTTCGCGATCCGAAAAGCCGCGAGCGTCTTTGACTGCTTCTTTGATGACCTTAGCGGGGTTCTTCATACGCATTACTCCCGCTGCTGAGAAGTTGTCTGGCGCCTTGGCCCTCATTGGTGCTTTGATGGCAACACCGTTCCGCTTTGCGATGGCCAATAATCGTCCGGGTGGGACGCTTATACCGGGCCGCCAGGCGCTGCGCGGATGCTCTCTGCGCTGGGCGACGGGCGAACTCCTCGATGTCTATCGGCGGGCTGCGCTCTCATGCGGTATTCCCGTCAAATTCGCCGCTGCGGGGCGTCTGTTTCTCCGCGTCGGGTGTCATTTTGTTCCGGTTCGGCTTGCCGGGAACCCCCTGGGGCCCGAGCTGCTCACGCGCCTCATCGTCTTCTGATGGTCGCTCATGTCCCTTCGGCACAGTCACCATAATCTCGCTCCTCTACGCGGCAGGCAAACCGCATGCGGGCGAATTAGTTCGTCGCGAGGACATTATGTAACAACGGCTGACGCGATTAATGCTTGAACTCTTTCGATATCCGGTGGTTAACTAATTATTATCGGCACAGCATTCCCAGGCGTCGGTGGCGACGCGATGGAGCTCCCGCCTAATCAGATGGGGAGCTGTCGATGCCGCACACCCGGAAGAAGTTTCTGCATAGCGACGATATTGATCGGCCCGCTTGCTTCGCTTGCGGCTCGCCAATTTGGCTTGCGCGCGTCAGCCCGGACAGGCTCGCGAGAGCCTTCCCGCCTTGGCGGAAGGACACCGTGCCACGCGGCGGCTGGTCGACTGGGTGCGGCATGAGGCAGCAAAACGCAGCTTCTCGGCTATCGCGGGGGGCTGCTGTTTGAGCCAGCGCACTGTTCTGGCCATCTGGGGGAGCGGCGATCTCGGACCAAGCGACGAACGCCCGATGCCCGTTGTCGGGCTGGCCATCATCCCCCTTGCTGGACTCGCTCGGCCGGTGGTCATTGATGTCGACAACTCTGCGGTGGTCGAGGTCTATCGGTCGATTGACTCCCTTGCAAAGCGACTGCGTGCGCCTTGGCAAGGCGTGGAACGGGTTGTCCTGGACGTCGGTTTCGTTCCAATGATGCCTTTGATCGAGGCCGCCTTCGGCTCGGCCGAACAGTTGGCTGATACGGACTCGGCGGCGCGCGAGGGCGCAGCGATGATGTTGGCGGCCTGCCGTGAGGCCCTTGCCGCCAGCGCCGCGGGTGAAGACCTGGCACTACAAACATTGAGCAAGTTGTTCAACAAGGCCGAGAGCGAACTTGGCCGTCTCGGCCGGCGACGGCTGCTGCATCCAGGTGGTAGGCTAGCCCAAACTTATCGAGTCTAGGAAGAGTTCGTCCAGTATGTGTGCAAGTCATGGTTCGACGCGGCTTGGTCGAGCTGGTGCCGCGACGCCAGAAACTTGCGGACCGACGCGCGAGGCGACGATCCGGTGATCGACTACGGCGCGGTGATGGCGCGGTTCGAGCCACACTCGGCGGCGTTGGAACGGTACTGGAAGGCGAGCGACCAGTTGAGTGGCTACCAGAAACTGCTGAAAGACATCGAAGCGCTGCCGACGACTGGAACGCGGAGTTTCAAGGCGACGCGGGCGCGGGTGCTGCAGGCGTTCGGGTGGCGGTTCGGCGACCGGCCGTCGCAGGCCGAAGCAGAATAGGGCCGGTTGCTGACGGCGGCGGACTTGCCAGGGATGTCAGCGTCGAGACGGTCGTCACGATATATCGGCTAAGAGAGAGCCACGTCCTCGGGCGTGCCCAGGGCATACAGGTGAGCTCGGTCTCGCGCCCATGTGAGATTGAGATCGATTGCGAGGATCTGCATCGAGGTGATCTCGGAGCCGGCGCGGAAGCCGGGAAACCGGTAGGCCTTAGCCTCGATGCGCCACAAGGGTTCATCGTCAATCTGAACGATCGACCACCTCTCTAAAACAGGTGCTTTCGCTAGGTCCGACGGCCCTGGTGTCCATCCTTCCTCGATGCGGCAAAGATCATCGCGCAGTCTGCGCATTTCTTCGCGGATCGTGAGACCTGTTCGATTTGGAGATGGTTGGTCCCACCAGGGGTGCGGGTCCGTCGCGTCCACTTCGTTGGCCAACATGAACATCGACACGCCCGTCGACGTCAATTTGAGTTCAAGTTCGAAAATGTCATCATCCATCTCACGCTCCTTCCAAAATGTGGCTCAATGCTCTGTTGCCGGCTTCCGAATTCGCTGCAATCGGAGGCGCGGTAACTGGCCTTGATCGATGAGCTCTCGGTAGGTTTGCGGCGCAGTTGACGATGGGACGAGGAGCCGCGTTCGCCCCGCAAATCGGCGGTGGGCGCGGAGGCAGGTCGTACCGGCGTCGTACTTCATGGATCCAGGCCGCATAGTTGATCGCGCTCCCGAACTGCGGCAGCACGTCGTTCGTCGATGTAAGCCGCAAGGTCGCTGACATATATCCCCCGCATGGATTTCTGAGACTTTTCGATCCTAACGACAGGTAACGCGAGGTCACCGCGTAAACACTTGCGCAAGAACTTCTCCTCCGAGAGGTGTAGAAAAAACGCGCGGCAAACGTCCGCGACTGGGATCACCGTCCGGCCGTTGAATTGCGCCATCACCATCCAGAGCGTGGATGCGCCATTGAGAATGCTGTCACTCATGCGGACATTAAGCGCATAGGTCTCGGCAAACCCCGATAGTGGAGGGGGGCGGCCATCCACAGAAACCAAACGAAGGGGGAAAAGTTTTCTGGTTTCGTCCGGACGGAACAGCTTTGGCGGCGGCCGCGAGGCGATGGAAGTTATTCGTCCGGTTCGGTGATCCGGACGAGACTGAGGTCGAACGTGCGGCCGGCCGAGCGGGTTTTGCTTGTTTTTTGCGGGAGAACTCCGCCGTCGTGCGTACCGCGGAGCGCAGTTTTGATCGCGCATCCGGACGACGTCGCTGTGACCAAGTGCGACTTAAGGACCCTTAAGTCGCACTTGGTCACAGCTGGCGGACGTTGGCGGTGGTCAGATCGGCATAATGTTGGTGGTCAAGCGGCGCCCCTTATCAACGCCGAGAAAGGGGGGCGGTTTTCGGGGACAAGGAAAAGTATTGAGGCCGATCAGAGGCGGGAACGAAAATTTTTGGCCCCCCGTTACACAGTAGAAAAGTAACGTTTGTTTCCGACTTTGTAACACTTAACCCGGAAAGCGTTTGGGCGGCCAATGCCGGCAATCATGGAACTCCTGGAAAGGCCGAAAATGCTGGCCCAAAATCACCAAAAAGTAGATCCGCGACTCCCCCCTCCGTCTGCTTTGCGATGTAACGTTTGTCTCCGATGAATTTCAGGCCTCTGACCCGAATTACTGAATGAAAACAATGGACGAGGGAGCGGGCGCGCAACGGTTGTTTCCGCCCGCGCAACGCTTTTCCCGGCCGATGTAACGTTTGTATCCGACGAGGTAACGGTGGTTTCCGGCGTTTGTAACGGTCTTCTCGGCTGGTGCTAACACATGTTCGCAATTTAAAACGTGGTGAGATGTGGTGATGTTAGCGCACCAGTGCGGCGCGACCATTCGTCGGGCGCACACACGTTTACGCGAACCTCATAGATAGCTCCGGGGTGCGCACACGTCAGTTGCACACGCCGGTGGCTGAGTTCTCAAGCGCCGGTCAGGCATGCCGGCGGAAGGCATTTCGCCGGAGAGGTACAGAAACGCTTCGTTGACGCCCAAAGGGCCGCGGCGAGCATCGGCGTGAGCGCCATGGGCCCGCCTGCCTCGCCGGCAATGCCGTCGGCGTCGTTCGGCACAATGCCGCCGCGCATCCGGCGAAGACAAGGCGAACGCAAAACCCCGGCATGTGATCACCGGGATAATTTCCGACCCGAAGGACGGGGATACCCTCCGGCCGGTCGCCGTGCGTGCCGCCGAGCGCGGCGACGGCATCCGCCAAGGTGCGGCCGAAGGGCAGGGGCGTAACCAGCAAGACATTCAAATTGCCCGCGACGGTTAGGCTACCAAGGAACACCCGGCGACCAAGCGCCACAGCAGCAAGCACGGCCGTCTGACGGTGGCCATCGGCAACAACCGTGTCATCGACCGTTATAGCGATCCGGTAGTTGCTCGCGACTGCTTGCGCTGCGGTGCGACTTGAAGCTTCTTCTGGTACGACATTCGGTGCAAGTCGTACCGAAAGTGCGTACTTTGGCGGGAAAATGAGCGGAAACGGCCGGAAGAGCAGAAATCGGCGGCTTGGCGGGATGTGCGAAATGTGCCTTAAGATGATGAGAAATAAAAGAAAAGCGGCAAAATAGATGAACCGCCGTTTTTCAATCGCTCCCATGATGGACTGGACGGACCGGCATTGCCGGTTCTTCCATCGCCTCATGACGCGCGGGGCGCTGCTCTATACCGAGATGGTGACCACCGGCGCCGTGATCCATGGCGACCGGCAGCGGCTGCTCGGCTTCGATGCGGTGGAACATCCGATCGCGCTGCAACTCGGCGGCAGCGAGCCGGTGGCTCTCGCGGAGAGCGCTCGGATCGGCGAGGGCTTCGCCTATGACGAGATCAATCTCAATGTCGGCTGTCCGTCCGACCGTGTGCAGGAAGGCCGCTTCGGCGCCTGCCTGATGCTGGAGCCGCAATTGGTGGCCGACAGCGTCGCGGCCATGAAGGCCGCGGTGCGCGTGCCGGTCACGGTGAAGTGCCGCATCGGCGTCGATGATCAGGATCCGGGTGAGACGCTGTTCGCCTTCGCCGATCGTGTGAAGGCCGCGGGGGCCGACGCGCTCATCGTCCATGCCCGCAAGGCCTGGCTAAAGGGCTTGTCGCCGAAAGAGAACCGCGAAGTCCCGCCGCTCGATTACGCTATCGTGCATCGGCTCAAGGCGGCGCATCCCGATTGGCCGATCGTGCTCAATGGCGGGCTCGCCAGCCTCGAGCAGGCCCGCGACAATCTCGGTGGCCTCGATGGCGTGATGCTCGGCCGCGCCGCCTATCAGGAGCCGTGGCGGCTCCTCGGCGTCGATCCGATGTTCTATGGCGAAGCTGCGCCGGTCGCTTCGGCCAAAGCCGCGGCCGAGGCGCTGATCCCGTATATCGAGCGCGAGATGGCCGCCGGCGTACGCCTCAATGCCATCACGCGCCACGTGCTCGGCCTGTTCCGCGCCGTGCCCGGCGCGCGCGCCTTCCGCCGCCATCTGTCGGTCGAGGCAGTCAAGCCGGGCGCCTCGGCCGCCGTCATGGCTGATGCGCTGGCCCTGCTAGTGGACACGGACGCGGATATGGCGCACATCGCGGCGTAGGCTTTTCCTCCCGCCGTTCCCGCGCCGCGCGCTCCGCATGATCCTCGGCTATCCCGTCAACGAACTGGTCTGGCTGGCGCTGCTCATTCTCGCCGGCGGCGTCGTCACCGGCTTTCTCGCCGGCCTGTTCGGCGTCGGCGGCGGGGGCGTCATCGTGCCCATCCTCTATGAAGTCTTCCGTTTCATGGATGTGCCGGCCGACCTGCGCATGCAGCTCTGCGTCGGCACCTCGCTCGCCATCATCGTGCCGACCACCTTGCGCTCCTACGAGGTCCACAAGAGCAAAGGCGCGGTCATCCCGGGCGTGCTGCGGCTATGGACGCCGGCGGCGCTCGCCGGCATCCTGATCGGCGCCGCGGCAGCCTCGTTCGCGCCGGCGCCGGTGTTCAAGATCGCCTTCGTCACGTTCTGCGCGCTGATGTCGGCGAAGATGCTGTTCGGCACCCACCGGGGCAACATCGGCACCGAACTGCCCGGCCGTGTCGTGCTGTCGGCCTACGGCTTTGCCATGGGCGCGCTGTCGTCGCTGGTCGGCGTCTCGGGCGGCGGCTTCTCGACCGCGATCCTGACGCTCTACGGCCAGCCCATCCACCGCGCCGTGGCAACCTCGGCCGGCCTCGGCGTGCCCATCACCGTCGCCGGTACCATTGGCTACATCGTCGCCGGCTGGCCGCATACGGGCGAACTGCCGCCCTTGTCGCTCGGCTTCATCTCGCTGCCCGGCTTCGTGCTGATGGCGCCGGTCGCCAGCTTCATGACGACCTATGGCGTGCGCCTGGCGCACGGCCTGTCGCGCCGCAGCCTGGAAGTCGCCTTCGCCTGCTTCCTCATCCTGGTCGGCACGCGGTTTTTGATCAGTCTTTTTTAGTTTGCTCGCAATTCCGGACGGAAAACCGGTTTCCACTTTTCCTGGAACTGCTCGCGCTACGGCGCGCCGCGCATGCGCAATTTGTCGCCGCGCACTTCCCAGCTTTCCAGCCGGTTGAGGAAGCTCATGCCGAGCAGCGAATGCTTGAGCTGGCCTTGCTGCGCCACCAGCGCCGGCACCGCGCGCTCGATCAGGCCGCCGACGACGACGCGCTCCAGCGTCACCGGCGCGGCGCGGGTGCGGCCGTTCGCGGTATCGACGTTGACCGAATAATTGAGCACCTCGAGCGGCAGACCTGCGGCCCTGGCCGCTTCCTGCGTCAGCACCACCGAACTCGCGCCGGTGTCCAGCACCATGGCGACGCTGGCGCCGTTGATATGGGCGTTGAGCGAGAAGTCGCCGTCACGGTCGCGCACCACCTCGGCGTCCTGGCCGTGCCGCGCGACATAGCCCGGCACCAGTTCGGCGACGACGCGATCGGCGACCTCGCGCAGTTCGAAGCGGTAGGTATAGCCGACCACCAGCACGAGGCCGATGACGCCCCAGAACGCCAGCGCCTCGAGCGCCTTGCCGAGCTTGTCGCGGAACGTCACCAGCACCAGGCCGCCGACGAAGACCAGCAGCGCGAACTTCACCGTCAGCGCGCCGACGTCGCGGCGCAGCAACGCGGCGATCGGGTCGGCGTCCTGCGTCGCGATCAGGATCGCCAGCGACAGCGCCGCGCCGAACAGGAACGCCCAGGCGATACGGCGGCTCACGATGGGTCTATCCGGCGAGTTTTTGCGAGGCATTGAATGCGGCCAGCCGTTCGGGAAGCATATCCATGACGCGTCGACGTTCGGCCGGGGCCAGGCCGGCCCAGGCCGCGATTTCCGCGACCGTGCGGCCGCAGCCGAGACACAGCCCCTGCGCGGCGTCGAGCGTACAAATTTTCACGCAAGGCGTTTCGATAGTGGGGGTTTCGATCATCAAAGGCTCGGGCAGCGAAGCAGCAGTCTGGGCGAACATAGATGCCCTTGGCGCGAACGCAATCGCCGATTTGCCGCCCCGCCGTGACAACGGCAGGCCGTCAGGTGCCGGCGCGGAACAGCGGTCGGCGGCGTAGCCGGCGCCGTTCCTCGTCGTTGAGGATGGGTTCGCCCGGCACGGGCTGCTGCGGCGCCAGCGGCGCTTCGTCGGCCATCGGCGCCATCGCCGCCACGACGCGCTCCGGCGGAAAGGTAACAATGACCTCGGTGCCGATGCGCAGCTTGGATTTCAGCGAGAAGGTGCCGCCGTGCAGATCGACCAGGCTTTTCGCGATCGGCAGGCCGAGGCCGGCGCCCTGTTCGGCCGACTTGATCGAGTTCGACCCTTGCCCGAACGACGCCAGCACGATCGGTATTTCTTCTTCCGGAATGCCGGCGCCGGTGTCCTTGCAGCTCATGTACTGGCCGCCCGACGCGGTCCAGCCGACCTTGAGCCAGATGTCGCCGCCCTGCGGCGTGAACTTGATCGCGTTGGACAACAAATTGAGACAGATCTGGCGGATGGCGCGCTCGTCGGCCCACAGCCGCGGCAGGTCCTGCTCATAGACCTCGTGCAGATTGATGCCGCGATTGGTGGCGCGCAGCTTCAGGAGGTGGTGGCAGTCCTCGACGATGGCCGCCAGCGACACCGACTCTTCATTGAGCTCGTAGCGACCGGCCTCGATGCGCGACAGATCGAGGATCTCATTGATCAGGCCGAGCAGATGCACGCCGGAGGCGTGGATGTCGGAAGAATATTCCTTGTAGGCGGCGACCGCGTGCTCGCCGAACACTTCCGACTTCATCACCTCGGAAAAGCCGAGAATGGCATTGAGCGGCGTGCGCAGTTCGTGGCTCATCTGAGCGAGGAAACGCGACTTGGAGATATTGGCGGCCTCGGCGCGCTGGCGCGCTTCGTCGGATATGGCCTTGGCCTGTTCGAGTTCGCCGATCAGCGCGTCCTTCTCGGCGCGCGCCTCTATGGTGGCGAGCGTCGTCGAATAGAGCCGGTAGGCGAGCAGCGCGAAGTAGCCCTGCGCCGACACCGCCATGACCGCGAGGATATAATTGCGCAACGAGCCCATCAGCAGGAAGTTGAGGGCGATCGCCGCGGTGACCGGGAAGGTGGCGGCGAAGGCGGCCATCGGCAGGCTCGACGCCAGCATGCTGGACACCGCGACCACCAGCAGCATCACGAACAGCATGAAGGTGCCGGACGACTCGTCGGCGCCGACCGGATGGATGAGGATGAACATCCAGGCCAGACCGTAGAACAGGTCGAGCAGGATGAAGCGGAAACGCCAGGACTTGGCATCGACCGCCGACATCGGCATTTCGAGGAACTGGCGGCACTTGGTGACGATCACCGCGTGGATGACCAGCACCGACGCCGTCCAGGCGCCGGCGGCGACCGCACCGGTCCACAAGCTCGACAGGAAGCCGATGGTGGCGACCAGCAGCAGAATGACGAGCGAGGCGGAGAGGCGGTTCTGCGCGTATTGCCGCAGCAATTCGACGTCGAATACCGGCCGCGTGCCCGACGTCGAGGTCAGGCGGTCGCGGGCGTCGCGCACGTACTGCGCGGCCAGACGTCGCTTCACCGGCGAACTCTGCGGCGGCAGCGCGGTCAGATCTGGTTGCTCGCCCGGAATCATGAATGGTGACGCCACGTTACCCGGTACTTTGAACGGGCACCGTCGCCTAAAATCCTTAAAGCCATGCTTAAGCGGGTCAGAGAACCATCCGTTAACGCGCGTTAACCCGGCTTTGACAGCGGTGCTGCCCTGTGTTCGGCTCCGCCCGTCAAGAAATGTCCCACAGGCGGAAATCGTCCTCCCATGAAGCTTTACGACGCTAAAGGCGCGCCAAATCCGCGCCGCACCCGTATATTTCTGGCCGAGAAGGGCATCGAGATACCGACCGAGCAGGTCGACATCAATGCCAAGCAGCACAAGTCGCCGGAATTTGCCGCCATCAACCCGCTGCAGCGGATCCCGGCGCTCGTTCTCGACGACGGCACCGTGATCTGTGAATCGCTGGCCATCTGCCGCTATTTCGAGGCGCTGCGGCCGGAGCCGCCGCTGTTCGGCCGCGGCCCGCTCGACATCGGCCTCACCGAGATGTGGAGCCGGCGGGTCGAGAACAACCTGTTCGCGCCGGTGGCGCAGGTGTTCCGCCATCTGCATCCGGCGATGAAGGAGCTCGAAGTGCCGCAGGTGCCGCAATGGGCCGAGGCCAACCGGCCGCGCGTCTTCAATTTCCTCGAGATCCTCGACCGCCAGCTTGCCGACCATGAGTTCATCGCCGGCGAGCGTTATTCGGTTGCCGACATCACCGCTTTGGTCACGATCGACTTCATGCGGGTGCCGAAGCTCAAGGTGCCGGATGAGCTCACCCACGTGAAGCGCTGGCACGCCGCGGTGTCGGCGCGCCCGAGCGCGAAGGCGTGATCGGCCTCATGGTGAGGAGGCGCGTAGCGCCGTCTCGAACCATGGGGCCGCCTCATCCTTCGAGACGCGCACTGCGTGCGCTCCTCAGGATGAGGGCGGGTTTGATCTAGGAAAGTAAAGCAATGCAACTCACCATCATCGGCTGTGGCGACGCCTTCGGCTCCGGCGGGCGCTACAACACCTGCTTCATGCTGAAAACCGCCAAGGCGACCTTGCTGGTCGATTGCGGCGCATCGGCGCTGCCGGCGCTGAACGCGCAGAACGTCGATCGCAACACCATCGACGGCATCGTGCTCTCGCACCTTCACGGCGATCACTTCGGCGGCCTGCCGTTCTTCATTCTCGATGCGCAGTTTCTGTCCCGCCGTGAGCGGCCGCTGTTGATCGCCGGCCCGCCGGGCTCGAAGGCGCGCATCGACGCGGCGATGGAAGTGTTCTTCCCCAAGTCGAACATGATGAAATGGAAATTCGAGTGGCAGGTGCAGGAAATCCCGGTCGGCGTGCCGACCGGCGTGCTCGGCCACGAGATTGTCACCGCCGAAGTCATCCACCAGTCCGGCGCGCCATCGACGGCGCTGCGCCTTAATGACGGCCGAACGACCTTCGCTTATTCAGGCGACACCGAATGGACCGGAGCGCTGCTGCCGATCGCCAAGGGCGCCGACCTGTTCATCTGCGAATGCTACGGCTTCGAGGGCAAGTTCAGCGGCCACCTGAGCTGGGACGTGCTCAAGCCGAAGATCGGCGACCTCGGTGCTAAACAGATGATGGTCACGCACATGAACCCGACCATGCTGTCGCGCCTCGATACGGTGCGGGCAGGGGGCGTGCTGATCGCCGAAGACGGATTGAAGATGGAGTTCTAATAGAACCCGCTCTGCCCGGCGCGCTTGAGGTGGCGCAGATCTTCCGGCTTCGGCGGCGGTTCCTTTTTGACGAACAAAGCGCGCCAGATCGCGCGACCGGCGAAGTAGACGAGGGCAACGAACGAGGCGAAGAGGGCGATGATTTCGGCGAAAGTGACGACGGAATAGACGTAGGACATGTAGCGACAAGGGCTCGAAACGCGGGAGGTGGGCTGCCTATCGGTTGCGGCCGGCGCTGGCAAGGGCGCGGAGCGGCGCCCGGAGGCCCGGCGGCGCGTTCTTTCTTTCCCCTCTCCCCTTAGCCCGTCGAAGACGGGCGTGAACGCCCTTATGTGGGAGAGGGTGGATCGCGCTGAGCGACAGCGAAGCGCGAGCCGGGTGACGCCTCGCCAGCGTCCCGGGCGGCCGCGCCGGCCGCTCAGGAGGTTTCGCGAACCTCCGCGTTTCACGGCGCTCCGCTCCCCTCGATGATGAGGGACGGACCCGCAGAGACCGGCGTGACCCGCGCCGCACAAAGAACAGGGCCAGCGGAGCGTTGCGTGTTTGAAAAGGCTGTTTGAAAATTGAAACTCATCTGTCATTCCGGGGCGCTCGCGTGAGCGAGCGGACCCGGAATCCAGCGGGTTCGGAATGCGCATCCGAATTCCGGATCGCCGATGTCGCGCGGCGTCCGGAATGACGAGACGCTTTTACTCCCGCTCCAGCCGCGCCAGCAACGCCGAGGTGTCCCATCGCTTGCCGCCCATCTTCTGCACGTCGGCATAGAACTGATCGACCAGCGCGGTGACCGGCAGGCTGGCGCCATTCTTGCGCGCCTCGTCGAGACAGATGCTCAGGTCCTTGCGCATCCAGTCCACCGCGAAGCCGTGGTCGAACTTGCCGGCCGCCATGGTCTTGTAGCGGTTTTCCATCTGCCAGGACTGCGCCGCGCCCTTGGAGATCGCGCGATCAGCTTCTCGATGTCGAGATCGGCCTTCTTGGCGAAATGCAGCGCCTCGGACAGACCCTGCACCACGCCGGCGATGCAGATCTGGTTGCACATCTTGGCGAGCTGGCCGGAGCCCGGCGCGCCCATCAGGTTGCAGGCCCGCGCATAGGCGTCGATCACGGGCTTGGCCTTGTCGAAGATCGCCTGGTCGCCGCCGCACATCACGGTGAGAACGCCGTTCTCGGCGCCGGCCTGGCCGCCCGACACCGGACCGTCGATGAAGTCGAAGCCGGCCTTCTTTGCCGCGGCATAAAGCTCGCGGGCGATCTCGGCCGAGGCGGTGGTGTGATCGACGAAGATCGTGCCCTTGCCCATGGCCTGGAAGGCGCCGTCCTTGCCGAGCGTCACCTCGTTGAGGTCGTTGTCGTTGCCGACACAGCACATGACGAAGTCCTGGCCCTTGGCGGCCTCGGCCGGGGTCTTGCCGACCTTGCCGCCGAACTGCGCGGCCCATTTCTCGGCCTTGGCGGTGGTGCGGTTATAGACGGTGACGTCGTGGCCGCCCTTGTTCTTGAGGTGTCCCGCCATCGGGTAGCCCATGACTCCAAGGCCCAGAAAAGCAACCTTCGCCATCGTCGTTCTCCCATCGGATTTAGGCCCGAAGTATCGGACCTTCGAGAATTGCCGCCGCGGCCGCGGCCGCGGCCGCGCGCCGCACGGCCGGGTCGGGGCAATAGGTCATTGTGAGGCCGGGGCGTCAACCGTCTAGGCCCGC
>JAHCKF010000399.1 GCA_026125925.1 Pseudolabrys sp. | reverse complement strand
GGCGACCGGCGTGGTCATCGTCGAAATCTCGGACGGCTCGCTGGCGCGCAACTTCGGATTCCAGCGCGGCGATGTCGTGCTGTCGGTCAACAACGTCAAGATCGCGAAGACCCGCGATCTCGAGCGCGCGGCGCAAGCCGGCGCGCGGGTCTGGCGCGTCACCATCCAGCGCGGCGGGCAGCAGATTTCGGCGGTGTTCGGCGGCTAACATATGAGCACACGATGAGCTCCCGGCCCAAGCGCGGCGGCGGCCCGAGCCTGTTCCAGGCCGCGGGCCTCGATGCCGCGGCGCCGAGGCCGCTTGCCGACCGCCTGCGTCCGCAGTCGCTCGCCGACGTCGTGGGACAGGATCATCTGCTCGGTCCGGACGGCGCGCTCACCCGCATGCTCGCGACCCGCTCGCTCGGCTCGCTGGTGTTCTGGGGGCCGCCGGGCACCGGCAAGACCACGGTGGCGCGGCTGTTGGCGCAGGCGACGGACCTGCACTTCGAACAGATATCGGCGATCTTCACCGGCGTCGCCGATCTGAAGAAAGTGTTCGAGGAGGCGCGCCGACGCCGCGAGCTCGGGCAGGGTACGCTGCTGTTCGTCGACGAGGTGCATCGTTTCAATCGCGCCCAGCAGGACTCCTTCCTGCCGGTGATGGAAGACGGCACCATCATTCTTGTCGGCGCCACCACGGAAAATCCGTCCTTCGAACTCAACGCCGCGCTTCTGTCGCGGGCGCGGGTGCTGGTCTTCAAGTCGCTCGGGCCCGAGGCGGTCGAGAAGCTGCTGGAGCGCGCAGAGCATATCGAAGGCAAGCCGCTGCCGCTCGACGCGAATGCGCGGCTGATGCTGGCGGGCATGGCCGATGGCGACGGTCGCGCTTCGCTGACTCTCGCGGAAGAAGTCTGGCGCGCCGCGCGGCCCGGCGAAATCTTCGACGGCGTCAAGCTGCAGGAGATCGTGCAGCGCCGCGCGCCGATCTACGACAAGTCGCAGGACGGCCATTACAACCTGATTTCGGCGCTGCATAAATCGGTGCGCGGTTCCGATCCCGACGCCGCGCTTTATTATCTCGCGCGTATGCTCGATGCCGGCGAGCCGCCGCTCTACATCGCGCGCCGGGTCGTGCGCATGGCGATCGAGGATATCGGGCTCGCCGATCCGCAGGCGATGATTATCGCCAACGCCGCCAAGGAGGTGTTTGATTTCCTCGGCAGCCCGGAAGGTGAACTGGCAATCGCGCAGGCGGTGATCTATTGCGCCACCGCGCCGAAATCGAATGCCGGCTACAAGGCCTATGGCGCCGCCAAGGCGGTGGCCAAGAGCGCCGGCTCGCTGGTGCCGCCCAAGCACATCCTCAACGCCCCGACCGGCCTGATGAAGGACGAGGGCTACGGCCGCGGCTATGCCTACGACCACGATACCGAGGACGCTTTTTCGGGGCAGAATTACTTTCCCGATGCGTTGCCGCGCCAGCAGTTCTACAACCCGCCGGAGCGCGGTTTCGAGCGCGAGATCAAAAAGCGGCTCGACTACTGGGCCAAGCTGCGCAAGGACAAGAGCGGGGAATGACGGTGCTCAGGGGGCTCGGGATTGCGGCGCTACTACTGGCAGCGGCGCCCGCCGTTGCGGGCGAAACCGTCACCGGGCGATGGGGCGACGACACGTCGTGCAACGCCGTGTTCTTCTCCGCCGACGCGCCGCTGATGGTGACCAATTATGCCGTGCGCTGGCAGGGCGACTCCTGCCGGGTGGCGCGGATGTACAAAACCGGCGATACCGTGCACATCCAGGCGCTGTGCTGGGATGCGGCCGGCGAGCGCTCGGTTCCGGTGTCGCTGCGCCCGCACGGTAGCGGCAAGATCACCGTGACATGGGATCGTGCGCGCCGCGCCGATCTCAAGCGCTGCAAGTGAGGACTTCATGACCGCGCCGGCCGTCGACCTCGACGCCTATTTCAAACGCATCGGCTATGACGGGCCGCGCGATAATTCGCTCGCGACCTTGCGCCGGCTGCACGAACTGCATCCGCAGTCGATCCCCTTCGAGAACCTCGATCCGCTGCTCGGCCGCCCGGTCAATCTCGACCTCGCCTCGATCCAGGACAAGCTCATTCACGGCGGACGCGGCGGCTATTGCTTTGAGCACAATTCGCTGATGGCTGCGGCGCTGCGTACCCTGGGTTATCCCGTCACGGAAGCGACCGGGCGTGTGCGCTGGGGCGTGCCGGAAGGCGTGCGTATGCCGCGCACGCACTGCCTGCTCATCGTCGAGGCCGAGGGCGAGCGCTATCTCACCGATGTCGGCTTCGGCGGCAACACGCTCACCGGGCCGCTCAAGATCGCGGTGCGCGATGCGCAGGCGACGCTGCACGAAGAGTTCCGTCTGGTCGATGAGAGCAACGGCATCGTCGCGCAGGAAGCGCTGATCGGCGGTCAGTGGCTGCAGACTTATGCTTTCGATTACACCGAGGCGAATTCGGCGGACTTCGAGCTCGGCAACTGGTACACGTCGGCGCACCCGAAATCGATTTTCGTCAACGGCCTGCTGGCGGCGCGCGCGGAAGAGGGCCGGCGCTACGGCCTGCGCGACAACCAGCTTGCGGTACACACCAAGGGCGGCGCGACCGAGAAGGCGACGCTGAAGACCGCCGGTGAGATGCGCGACGCGCTCACCGATCTGTTTAAACTGAGGCTCGATGGCCTCGCCGGGCTCGATGCGAAGCTGGCCCGGCTTGCGGAGACGACCTCATGAAACGCGGCGGCAAGGGCGGACCCCGGCAACCGGGTGGCGGCAAGCAGACGGCAGGTCCTCGAACAGGCCCCCGGAAAGGATCGCGCGGCAAGCCGCCGGCGATGCGCGGCGGGCGCCAGGATCGCTTCGGTGGCCGCAATGACAAGTCGCGCTTTGCTGAGGATGAGCGGACGCCGCGCGGCAAATTCGGTGGCGGCGAACGCAGCGAGCGTTCGCGCGCGAAG
>JAHCKF010000398.1 GCA_026125925.1 Pseudolabrys sp. | reverse complement strand
CTTGTAACACGCCGCAGCGGCCGGATTTTGCTTCCGGCGCTCCGGAATTGGGCACTTTCGGGCAAATTCAGCGCCAAAATCGAGGGGTTAGCGCCACAAGCCAAAGTCATGGCAGAGATAGGAGGGGGTCAAATCAATGTCAATTGGCGCATCGGGACGGCCTTAACCGGGCCAGATGCCCCCTTTGTGACGGCATTGAGAACGCATATGGGCCGCGCCGGTTCCTGGCCGGCGGCCATTGCAAAGCCATGGTTGTTAGGTGACAAGGGCGCGTCCGCGGCTCGAGAGGCGGACCCGCGAATTTTCCAGGGATAAACAGATGACCAACCCGAATTCCGCCGGTGCGCCGGTCCTCGCATCGACCGTGTCGCGCTGGGCGGCGCTGTCCTTCGGTGCGCTGGCGTTGACTTTGGCCGCGACCGCGTCGCTGCACGCGCAGGATACCAAGGATCCGGTGGTCGCCACCGTCAACGGCACCCCGATCCACCAGAGCGACCTCACTGTCGCCGAGGAGGAGGCCGGCCAGCTGCCGCCGATGTCGGAGGACGCCAAGAAGGACTACCTGGTCCAGTTCATGGCCGACGCCATCCTCATCACCAAGGCGGCCGAGGAAAAGAAGATCAACGAGGACGCAGACTTCAAGCGCAAGCTCGAATTCGCCCGCAAGAAGCTGCTGATGGAAGGCCTGCTGGCGCAGGTGGCCAAGGACGCCTCGACCGACGCCGCCATGCACAAGGTCTATGACGACGCCGTCGCCAAGCTGCCGGCCGAGCAAGAGGTCAAGGCCAGCCATATCCTGATCCGCGCCGCCGCCGGCGACGACAAGGCCAGCGCCGCCGCCGAAGCGAAGATTAAAGCGGTAATCGAGCGCCTCAACAAGGGCGAGGATTTCGCCAAGGTGGCCGACGAGGTGACCGAGGATCCGTCCGGCAAGGGCAAGGGCGGCGATCTCGGCTACTTCACCAAGGAGCAGATGGTGCCGGAATTCGCCAACGTCGCCTTCTCGCTCGACAAGGGCAAGGTCTCGGGCCCGGTGAAGACCCAGTTCGGCTGGCACGTCATCAAGGTCACCGACAAGCGCGAGAAGCCGAAGCCGTCCTTCGAGGACGTCAAGCCGCAGGTCGAGCAGTTCGTCGCCCGCAAGGCACAGGCCGACTTCGTCACCAAGCTGCGCGCCGACGCCAAGATCGTGAAGAACTACAAAGTCGAAGAGCCGAAGGCCGACGCGCCCAAGGCCGACGCCCCGGCGGCGCCCGCCGCGCCGAAGCAGTAGTTCTTGTCACATCGCTGACACGACATGAATGCCCGGCCTTGTGCCGGGCATTTTTGTTTTTGGGGACGTCATGGCCGGGCTTGTCCCGGCCATCCACGTCTTCTATTCGGATGGAAGAAAGACGTGGATGCCCAGCACAAGGCCGGGCATGACGCCGGAGAGAGCATCATGTCGTCAACTATCTCCCCCCTCGCCCCGACCACCGTGCCCGATATGCCCGCCATCGCCGGCGTGCGCATGGCGACCGCCGAGGCCGGCATCCGCTACAAGGGGCGCACCGACGTGCTGCTGGCGCTGTTCGATCCGGGCACGACGGTCGCCGGGGTGTTCACGACGTCGAAGTGCCCGTCGGCGCCGGTCGAGTGGTGCCGCGCCAATCTCAAATCCGGCAAAGCGCGGGCGCTGGTGGTCAATTCCGGCAATGCCAATGCCTTCACCGGCAAGACCGGACGGGCCGCGACCAAACTGACGGCCGACATTGCATCCAAGGTCGTCGGCTGCAAGCCGAACGAAATCTTCCTCGCCTCGACCGGCGTGATCGGCGAACCGCTCGACGCCTCCAAGTTCGCGCCGGTGATGCAGAGCCTCGCCAACAGCGTGTCCGGCACGTTCTTTCATGAGGCCGCCAAGGCGATCATGACCACCGACACCTTTCCGAAAGTGGCGACCGCCACCGCGAAGATCGGCAAGGCGAAGGTGACGATTTGTGGAATCGCAAAAGGCGCCGGCATGATCGCGCCGGACATGGCGACGATGCTGTCTTTCGTTTTCACCGATGCCGCGATCTCGGCGCCGGCGCTGCAGGGCCTGCTCAAGGAAGGCGTCGGCTCGACCTTCAACGCCGTCACCATCGACGGCGATACGTCGACGTCGGACACGCTGATGATGTTCGCCACCGGTCAGGCCAAGGATTGCCCGAAGATTTCGCGCGCCGCCGATCCGAAACTGAAAGCCTACAAGAAGGCGCTGCACGGCGTGCTCGCCGATCTCGCCGAACAGGTGGCGCGCGATGGCGAAGGCGCGCGCAAGCTCGTGGAGATCGTCGTCGAGGGCGCGGTCTCCGATAAGTCGGCGCGCAAGATCGCCATGTCGATCGCCAACTCGCCGCTGGTGAAGACCGCGATCGCCGGCGAGGACGCCAACTGGGGCCGCGTCGTCATGGCCGTCGGCAAGGCCGGCGAGCCGGCCGATCGCGACAGACTGTCGATCTGGTTCGCCGGCATCCGCGTGGCGCACAAGGGCGCGCGCGATCCGGGCTACGACGAAGCCAAGGTCTCGGCCGAGATGAAGAAGCCGGAGATCTTCCTCAAGGTCGCGCTCGGCATGGGCAAGGGCCGCGACCGCGTGCTGACCTGCGACCTCACCAAGGAATATGTCGCCATCAACGGTGACTACCGCTCTTAACCGCCCGTTAACCGAGTTCGGACCGCATCGAAAGCAAGCCCGCCCATTGAATGGAACTTAACCGGGCCTGCCTAGCGTCGGGGTTGTGAGGCTGTGAGCATCAAAGTCGTTCTTGTCGCCGCCTGCGCCCTCGTCGATGCCGACGGCCGCGTGCTCCTGGCACAGCGCCCGCAAGGCAAGCCGATGGCGGGGCTGTGGGAGTTTCCCGGCGGCAAGGTCGAAAGCGGCGAGCGGCCCGAGCAGAGCCTGATCCGCGAACTCAAGGAAGAACTCGGCATCTCGGTCAAAGAGGACTGTCT
>JAHCKF010000397.1 GCA_026125925.1 Pseudolabrys sp. | reverse complement strand
GCTGCACACCGGCACATAGAAGACATCGATCAGTTTCTCGGCTTCGAGCGTTGCGTCGAGCTGCGGCGGGTCGGCCATGTTGCGCAACGCCATGTCGACGCCGTCATTGGCGAAGTTGGCATTGGTCGCGGTCGCCGAAATCCGCACGTCGATGTCGGGATAGGCGGCGGCGAAACGATAGAGGCGCGGCACCAGCCACTTGGCCGTCAGCCCGGGCGACGTGCTGAGCACCAGCACCTGCGAATTATTCCGCGCCTGCAAATTCGCCACCGCATCGCGGATGTGGCCGAAGCCGAGTTGAAGCCCCGGATAAAGCTGCTGGCCGGCGGCGGTCAGCGCGATCGAGCGCACCCGTCGCTCGAACAGCTTGACCCCGAGCATGTCCTCGAGGGCGCGGATCTGATGGCTCAGCGCCCCGGGCGTCACGTTCAATTCGCTGGCCGCCAGCGTCAGGCTGAGATGGCGGGCGGCCGCCTCGAAGGCGCGCAAGGCGGAGAGCGGGGGCATGGCCATGATTGAACCTCGCTCAAGTGTCTGTTCGGTAATTGTGCTTTGTCAACAAGGTGGAGGGCCGCCATTTAAGCGAGGTTTGCTCAAGGATCGGACGGGGCGGCTCGGGGCCGTTTGACAGACGGTATTTCGGGGCGCAGTCTTTCGGAATTCGGAATTCCAAAACGGTTGCCCGTCATGATTCCGCTGACCGTCGCCCCAAACCTGATTCAGCAAGTCTATGACCGGATCCTCGAATCGATCGTCGATCACTCGCTGAAGCCCGGTCACCGCATCCGCCAGCAGGCGCTGGCCGAAAAGCTCGGGGTGTCACGTCAGCCGGTCAGCCACGCTCTACATCTGCTGCACCGGCAGGGACTGGTCGTCGAAAGCGGCCGCAAGGGCTTCCAGGTGACGCCGCTCGATGCAACGCGCATCCGCCAGCTCTATGAGGTACGCGGCGCCCTCGACGCGCTGGCGGCGCGGCTGTCGGCGGAGCGCATCGAAGACGATGCCGCGAGCCGAGCCGTCTTCGAAGCAGCTCTGGCGGCCGGCGGCACCGTCGATACCAGGACGCCGCTGAGCGACCTCATCGCGCTCGATCTCGACTTTCACCGCGCGCTCTATCGGCTGTCCGGCAATCCGGCGATCGAGGAAATGGCGTCACCGCAGTGGCCGCATCTGCGCCGCTCGATGGCCGCGGTGCTGACCGACGCCGACTATCGTACGCGCGCCTGGGCCGAACACCGTTTGATTGCAGAACACGTCCTGGCAGGCGCGGCTCCACGGGCCGAAGCCGCCGCGCAGGCGCATGCGTTCGCCGCCGGGCGTACGACGGAGGAAAGGCTGAGGTCGCTCGAACAGGCGGCCTGATATCAGAACAACCAAAACCAAGGAGGAAACGATGAAGCTGACCCAGGCGCAGATCGATCAATTCCATACCGAAGGCTGGTTGCTGCTGCCCGAACTGTTCACGCCCGAGGAGGTCGATCTCCTGCGGCGCGAAGCGGTCTCGATCTACGACGAAAACCGCCCCGAGGTCTGGCGCGAGAAAAGCGGCGCGCCGCGTACCGCCTTCGCCGCCCACAAATACAACGAAGCGTTCCGCCTGCTGGGCGCGCATCCGCGCATGATCAACCCGGTCGAACAGGTGTTCGGCGAGCGCGTCTACATGCATCAGTACAAGATCAACGCCAAATCCGCTTTCACCGGCGCAGTGTGGCAGTGGCATCAGGACTACGGCACCTGGAAGCGCGACGACGGCATGCCCGAGCCGCGCGCCATGAACATCTCGATCTTTCTCGACGAGGTGATGCCGATCAACGGTCCGCTGATGCTGGTGCCGCGCAGTCATCTCGCCGGCGATCTTCAGGCGTCGCACGATCTTGAGACGACGTCCTATCCGCTGTGGACGCTCGACGAAGAAACGGTGACGCGTCTCGTCAACGAAGGCGGCATCGTCGCGCCGATCGGCAAGCCGGGCAGCATGCTCATGTTCCACGGCAATCTGGTGCATGGCTCGGCCGGCAACATTACGCCGTATCCGCGCAAGATCGTCTATCTGACGCTGAATGCGGTCTCCAACTACATCCGCAAACCGACGCGGCCGGAGTTCATCGCGCATCAGGACTTCGCGCCGATCGAGACGGTCGATGACGACGCGCTGCTGCGTCTCGCCCGCGCGCAGAAGCAGGCGGCGTAGACACTCATGAACCTGCATCAATTGTTGAACCGCCGCCACGCGGAAGGACGCCCCGTCCGCGTGGTGCTGATCGGCGCCGGCAAGTTCGGCTCCATGTTTCTATCGCAGGTGCCGCACACGCCTGGCCTCGAAGTGGCGGCGATCGCCGATCTGTCACCGGATCGCGCGCGCGAGGCCTGTCGCGCCGTCGGCTGGAGCGACGACCGGATTGCGACGACATCGTTCACCGACGACGGCATCGGCGCCATCGCCAAGACGCCGGCCGAGGTGGTGATCGAGGCCACCGGTCACCCGGCTGCCGGCATCCGTCATGCGCGCGCCGCCATCGCGGCGGGCCGCCACATCGTCATGGTCAATGTCGAGGCCGATGTACTGGCAGGCGCGCTGATCGCCGAGGAAGCGCGAAGCGCCGGCGTCGTCTATTCGCTCGCCTATGGCGATCAGCCGGCGCTCACCGCCGAGATGGTCGACTGGGCGCGCGCCACCGGCTTCCGGGTCGTCGCCGCCGGCAAGGGCACGAAATATCTGCCGGCCTATCACGACGTGACGCCGGACGACGTCTGGAGCCACTACGGCCTGACGCCGCAGGAGGCGCAGGCCGCCGGTATGAATCCGCAGATGTTCAATTCGTTTCTCGACGGCACCAAGTCGGCCATCGAAATGGCGGCGATCGCCAATGCGACCGGCCTCGACGTGCCGGAGGAGGGGCTCGCCTTTCCGCCGTGCGGCGTCGATGACCTGCCGCATGTGCTGCGGCCCGCCAGCGCCGGCGGCATTCTCAGCAAGCCGGGCAT
>JAHCKF010000396.1 GCA_026125925.1 Pseudolabrys sp. | reverse complement strand
ACCAGGCCATGCTGCACGGGAGTTTGGCGTTCGTGAAGGACGAGCCTCCAGTACTGGTCGACTGGCTGCCGTGGAGCCACACTTTCGGCTCCAACCACAACTTCAATCTCGTTCTGGTGAACGGCGGCTCGCTCTACATCGACGACGGCAATCCGACGCCGCCCGGCGTGCCGAAAACGGCGCGCAACCTGCGCGACATCGCCCCGACGATCTATTTCAACGTGCCGAAGGGCTATGAAGCGCTGATTCCGCACTTACGCGCCGACGAGACCTTGCGCCAGAACTTCTTCAGCCGTCTGGACGTCCTGTTCTATGCCGGCGCCGGCTTGAACCAGGCGACCTATGAAGAGATGAACGACATCGCGGTCGAGACGACCGGCGAGCGCGTCATTTTCCTGTCCTCGCTCGGCTCGACCGAAACCGCGCCGGCGGCGCTGGCCTGCACCTTCGATTTCGGCCGCCCCGGCAATATCGGCCTGCCCTGCGCCGGCGTCGAACTCAAGCTGGTGCCGAACGCCGGCAAACTCGAGGCGCGGCTGCGCGGCCCGCACATCACGCCCGGCTACTGGCGCCAGGACAACCACACCCAGGCCGCCTTCGACGAGGAAGGTTTTTACCGGATCGGCGACGCGCTGAAATTCGCGGACCCGGCCGATCCGAACAAGGGCCTGATCTTCGATGGCCGTATCGCCGAGGACTACAAGCTTTCGACCGGCACCTGGGTCAGCGTCGGGCCGCTACGCGGCCGCTTCATCGATCACTTCGCGCCTTATGTCCGCGACGTCGTACTGGCCGGCGCCGATCGCGATTTCATCGGCGCGCTGGTATTTCCCGATATCGAGGCCTGCCGCAAGCTGGCCGGGCTTGGCCCAGAGGCGATGCCGGCCGAGATCATCGCGGCGCCGACGGTGCGGCTGTTGTTCGGCGAGCGGCTGTTCACGCTGGCGGCGGAGGCCAAGGGTTCCTCGACGCGCGTCGAGCGTCTGATCCTGATGGCCGAGCCGCCGTCGCTCGACAAGGGCGAGGCCACCGACAAGGGCTCGATCAATCAGCGCGCCGTGCTGGCGAGCCGTGCCGCGCTGGTCGACGAACTTTACGCCGACACGCCATCGCCGAGCGTGATCCGCAGCGACAGTTGAACGGAATCGAATGAGCAACACCGTCAAGCCAATTCAAGAAGCGCCTTTCCGCCCGGTGCGGCTCGGGCCGCAGGAAGTCGATATCGAGACGCGTCCCGACGGCGCGCTGCTACTGCGCTCGCCGGAGCCGCTCGGGCCCTACCCGACGAAGCTGACCGAACGCCTCGAATACTGGGCGCAGCACGCGCCGGACCGCGTCTTCATGGCGCAACGCGATGGCGAGACCTGGCGCACGATCACTTACGCACAGGTGCTCGATCACGCCCGCCGCATCGGCACGGCGCTCCTGAAATACAATCTGTCGGCCGAGCGGCCGATCGTCATCCTGTCCGGCAACGACCTCGAGCATGCCATGCTCGGCCTCGCCGCCGTCTATATCGGCGTCGCCTATGCGCCGATCTCGCCGGCCTATTCGCTGGTCAGCCAGGACTTCGCACGGCTCAAGGCAATCTTCGACCTGATCACGCCAGGCCTCGTCTTTGCCGCCGACGGCAAGACCTTCGCTCGCGCCATCGAAACGATCGTGCCGAAGGATGTGCCGGTCGTCGTCACGCGCAACCCGATCGAGGACCGCACGACACTCTTCTCCGATCTCTCCGCCGAGCCGACCGCCGCGGTCGATACGGCGAACGACAAGGTCGGGCCCGACACCATCGCCAAGTTCCTGTTCACCTCCGGCTCGACCGGCGTGCCGAAATGCGTGATCAACACGCAGCGCATGTGGTGCGCCAATCAGGTGATGCTGCGCCAGGCGCTCGCCTTCTTCCAGGACGAGCCGCCGGTAATTCTCGACTGGGCGCCGTGGCACCACACCGCCGGCGGCAATCACGACGTCGGCCTGGTGCTCTACAACGGCGGCACTTTCTACATCGACGAAGGCAAGCCGCTGCCCGGCGCGATCGAGGAGACGGTGCGCAACCTGCGCGACATCGCCTCGACCTGGTACTTCACCGTGCCCAAAGGCTATGAGGCCCTGCTGCCGCACCTGCGCGCCGACGCCGAGCTGCGCCGCAAGTTCTTCTCCAAGGTGAAGGTGCTGTGGTTCGCCGGCGCGGGTCTGGCGCAGCATGTGTTCGACGAGATCAACGCGCTGGCGGTGGAGACCTGCGGCGAGCGCGTACAGTTCCTGACCGGCTTCGGCGCCACCGAGACCGCGCCCTGCGCGCTGGCCCGCACCTTCTATCATCCGAACTCGACCAATATGGGCCTGCCCGTTGCCGGGCTCGAACTCAAGCTGGTGCCTTCCGAAGGCAAGCTCGAAGCGCGCGTGCGCGGGCCGAATATCACGCCGGGCTACTGGCGGCAGCCGGAATACACCGGCAAGGCCTTCGACGACGAAGGTTTCTACAAGCTCGGCGACACGTTCAAGTTCGCCGACCCGGACCATCCCGAGCAGGGCCTCTTGTTCGACGGCCGCATCGCCGAGGACTTCAAGCTGTCGTCCGGCACCTGGGTCAATGTCGGACCCTTGCGCGCGCAGTTCATCGACGCTTTCAAACCTTATGTGCGCGACGTGGTCTTCGCCGGGCTCGATCGCGATTATCTCGCGGCCCTCGTGTTTCCCGATGTCGACGCCTGCCGCTCGCTCCTCCATCGCGCGCCGGATACACCGGCGCCGCAGGTCGTGCAGCACTATGATGTGCAACAGCACTTCACCGCGCTGCTCGCCAAAATGGCCGCCGCCTCGACCGGCTCGTCGAACCGCGTTCAGCGCATCATGCTGATGACCGAGCCGCCGTCGATGGACAAAGGCGAAATGACCGACAAGGGCTCGATCAACCAGCGCACGGTGCTGAAGAACCGCGCCGCGCTGGTCGAGGAGCTGTACGCCGACGAAGTCTCGCCG
>JAHCKF010000395.1 GCA_026125925.1 Pseudolabrys sp. | reverse complement strand
TGCATCGGCGCCATGCGGATCGATGCCGACGGCGAGATCGGTATAGAGCCCGATCGACATGCCGAGGCGTTGCGCCTCAGCCTGACAGGCGCCGAGCTGGCGATCGGCGCTCCATTGCATGAACTCCTGGAATTCGCAGGCGTCCTGGTTCGCGGCGCGGAATTTGGCAAGGTCAGCGGCCGACGGCGTACGCCACGACATCGGCCACTGCGGCCAGGGCTTCGGCGCGTGGGTCAGGCGCAGCACTTCGAAAATCGCAAAACGGCGTAAGGCATCGCCTCTCTCGGCCCGATACGCTTCGAAATCGGCGCGGCGATCGGCGGCGGCGTTGCGCTTGAAGTTCTCCCAAGTCTGCCACAGCACCTCGAGCTTGAGCTGACCGACCGCGCGATAGGCAATCAGATCGCCTTGCCGCGCGGCGGCAATGTCTTCTTCCCACTCGGCAAGATCGGGACACTCCGGCATCGCCGCAACGTCGATATAGAGCGGATTGAGAAAAAGCCGGCTGTTGGGACGATACGGACTCGCCTCGTCCGCGCGCTCCGGGGTGAGCGCGTGCAGCGGATTGAGGCCGATGGCGCTGGCGCCGGCCCGCGCTGCGATGCCGATCAGCGTGGACAGGTCGGTGAAGTCGCCGTGTCCCCAGTTGCGCGCCGAGCTCAGCGCATAAAGTTGCACGGCCAGCCCCCAGACGCGGCGGCCGTCGCCCTGGAAGGCACGGATATGGCTTTCCGGCCGCGGCACCGGTTCGGAAGCCATCGTTGCCGGCTCGGTTGCCAGGACTTCGACCAGGCGTCGCTGCGTATCCGGGTCGATGGCATGCCAATGACCGAATATGTCGTGGTAACCAGCCTCGATGCCGCAGGCTTCGGCGATATCGCGATCGCTCATTGGCAATGCCTCGGCGCCCGAAGCGCCGCGAAGCCCACGCCGCCCTCGGGAACTTTAGGACCGCTCGGCGGTTTTCCAACAGGGTAAAAACGCGCGAATATCGGCGGCCGCGCGATAACAATTGACACAATCGGGAGCATTCGGGGTGAAGGCCGAGCGTTCGTTTTCGCACAAATCATTTGAGAGTTCCCCTACCGATCCGACGGGCCCGCGCTTCCGTTTCGAGGACATATTCCCTTGCGTGGACGGCGGCCGCTACGCAGTAAAACGCATAGCCGGCGAAACGGTCGATGTTTGGGCCGATATTTTTCGCGAAGGCCATGACGTGCTCAGCGCCGCCCTGCTGTGGCGGCGGCAGGACGACAGCGACTGGCAGCGCGAGGACATGGTGCTGTTCGGCAACGACCGCTGGCATGGTCGGTTCACGCCGCCCGAGCCCGGCTATTACATTTTCGAGCTGGAAGCCTGGACGGACCAATACGGCACCTGGCGCAAGGAATTCCTCGCCAAGCAGAAGGCCGGGCAGAATGTCGCGCTGGAAGCGCGCGAAGGCCTCGAACTGTTGCAGCAATTGATGCCGCCGGAAGACGGACCTCGCGCCATCGTCGAAGCCGCAATCCACAAATTCACCGCGAGCAACAATCCCGACGATCTGCTCGACGAATGGCTCGCCACCGCGATGCGGCAGGGCGGCCAGCGGCCTGACCTGTGCCGCAGCGCGCCGGTGCCGCTGGTCGCCGACCGTGAGCGCGCCCGCGCCGGCGCCTGGTACGAGATGGTGCCGCGCAGCCAGAGCACCGTGCCGGGACAGCACGGCACCTTCCAGGACTGTATCGCCCGCGTCCCGGAAATCGCCGCGCTCGGCTTCGACGTCCTGTATCTGACGCCGATCCATCCGGTCGGCCGCACCAACCGCAAGGGCAAGAACAACGCCGTCAAGGCCGAGCCCGGCGATGTCGGCAGCTTCTACGCCGTCGGCAACGAGCACGGCGGCCATGACGCGGTCGAGCCGGCGCTCGGCACGCTCGACGATTTCCGCGCGCTGGTGGCCGCCTGTCACCAGTACGGCATGGAAATCGCGATGGACATTGCCGTGCAGTGCTCGCCCGACCATCCCTGGCTCAAGGAGCATCCGCAGTGGTTCAAGCGGCGGCCCGACGGCAGCATCAAATATGCCGAGAATCCGCCGAAGAAATACGAAGACATCGTCAATCCCGACTTCGCCTCCGACGACAGCATCGGCTTGTGGATCGCGCTACGCGATGTGCTGCTGTTCTGGGTCAAGCAGGGCGTGCGCATCTTCCGCATCGACAATCCGCACACCAAGCCGTTCCCGTTCTGGGAATGGGCGATCCGCGAGGTGCAGACGCGGGACCCCGGCGTGATTTTCCTCGCCGAAGCCTTCACGCGACCGAAGGTGATGAAGGCACTGGCCAAGCTCGGCTTCACCCAGTCCTACACCTACTTCACCTGGCGCACCGGCAAGGAAGAGCTGCAGGAGTACCTGAGCGAGCTGACCGGCTATCCGGAGCGCGAATACTATCGGCCGAACTTCTTCGTCACGACGCCCGATATTCTGCCGGTGCAGTTGCAGACCGGGGAGACGTGGCTGTTCAAGGCGCGCGCCGCGCTGGCCGCGACCTTGTCGTCGAACTACGGCATCTATAACGGCTTCGAGCTGATCGAGCACGAGCCGCTGCCGGGCCGCGAGGAGTACATCGACTCCGAGAAATACGAGATCCGCGCGCGGGACTGGAACAAGCCCGGCAACATCAAGGCTTATCTACACCGCATCAACATGATCCGGCGCGAAAACCCGGCGCTGTTGCAAACCGTCAATCTGCGGTTCCTGCAGACCAACGATCCCCACGTCATCGGGTTCATCAAGGAATCGGTCGACGGCAGCAACGCCGTCGCGGTCGCCATCTCGCTGGTGAAAGAGCCGCGCGAATTCTGGTTCCACTTCGCCGATGCCCAGATCGGTCCGGCCGACAAGCGGCGGCCGGTTCGCGAACTGGAAAATCTTGTCACCGGCGAACGGCACCTTCTCGAGTGGAATGGGTTGCGTATCAAGATGGACCCGTCCAGCGACCCCGCC
>JAHCKF010000394.1 GCA_026125925.1 Pseudolabrys sp. | reverse complement strand
CGAGACCTGGTGGATGAAGCCGCGTTCGCTGAGAATGTTAAGGAAATCAGACTTATAGGTGCTCATCGGACTGCTCATTGGCGCTATGCGGGGCGTGGTGTAACAGGTCCGGTGGCCGATTCAACTCGGCGCGGGCAGGCGGGACAGGTGGCAATGCGGGGGCTGGCGATCGGGTTGATGAGCGGCACCTCGCTCGACGGCGTCGATGTGGCGGCGATCGAGACCGACGGCGAACGCATCTTCCGCTTCGGTCCAACCGGCTACCGGCCATATTCGGATGACGAACGGACCTTGCTGCGGCAGGCGCTGACGGATGCCAAGGGCCTCACCGGCCGCACCGCGCGGCCGGGCGTGCTGGCCGAGGCCGAGGCCTTCATCACGAGGGCCCATGCCGAGGCGGTCGAGGCGTTTCTCGACGCCGAGGGCATTGCCCGCGGCGATGTCGCCGCCGTCGGCTTTCACGGCCAGACCGTGCTGCACCGCCCGGGCGACCGGCTCACCGTGCAGATCGGCGACGGCGCTGCTCTGGCAAAACGCCTCGGCCTCACCGTCGCCTACGACTTCCGCGCCGCCGATGTCGCGGCCGGCGGGCAGGGTGCGCCGCTGGTGCCGATCTTTCATCAGGCGCTGGCGCGAGGCATCGATCGACCGCATCCGATTGCCGTGCTCAATATCGGCGGCGTCGCCAATGTGACCTGGGTCGATGGCGGCGATCCGGTGGCCTGCGACACCGGGCCGGGCAACGCGCTGATCGACGACTTCATGCGCGCCAAGACCGGCGCGCCGCTCGACCGCGACGGCGATCAGGCCGCGCGCGGCACAATCGATGAAGCCTTCGTCGCGCGCGTGCTGGCCAACCCGTTTTTCGATCTGCCGTGTCCGAAATCGCTCGACCGCAACGACTTCGCGCTCGCCAATATCGCCCTGCCGGACATGGCCGTGGCCGACGGCGCGGCGACCTTGTCGGCGCTGACGGCGGCATCGGTGGCGCGCGTCGTAGCGCGATTGCCGCAAGCGCCGAAGGCCTGGATCGTCGCCGGCGGCGGCGCGCGCAATCCGACGTTGATGAAGATGCTGGCGGCGCGACTTGCGCCGGCCACGGTGGAGACCGCCGACGCGGTCGGCTGGTCGTCGCAGTCGATCGAGGCGCAGGCTTTCGCTTACCTGGCGATGCGCACGCTCAACGAACTGCCGATCACGTTTCCGCAGACGACCGGCGTGGCGGAAGCGATGACGGGCGGGGTGGTGGTGAGGCCTTAACGTCGTCCCCGCGAAGGCGGGGACCCATACGCCGCAGTCTCAGCGAAGAGAATTCGGCGCTTGATCGCGCAGCAACAACGTCAGGGGTTATGGGTCCCCGCCTTCGCGGGGACGGCAAATTACGCCGCCGGCTTGCGCTCGGGGGTCTTGAGGCGCTTGTCGAGATACTGCTCGACCGAGCCGAGCAGGGTATCGACCTTGCCGTCGAAGAAGTGGTTGGCCCCGGCCACGACCTTCTGCTCGATGACGATGCCCTTCTGGGTTTTGAGCTTCTCGACCAGGGTGTTGACATCCTTGGCCGGCACCACGGCATCCTTGTCGCCATGGATGATCAGGCCCGAGGACGGGCAGGGCGCCAGGAACGAGAAGTCGTAGAGATTGGCCGGCGGGCAGATCGAGATGAAGCCCTCGATCTCCGGGCGGCGCATCAGGAGCTGCATGCCGATCCAGGCGCCGAAGGAGAAGCCGGCGATCCAGCACGACTTGGCTTCCGGGTTGATGGTCTGCGCCCAGTCGAGCGCGGCGGCCGCGTCCGACAGTTCGCCGGTGCCGTGGTCGAAGGAACCCTGGGAGCGGCCGACGCCGCGAAAATTGAAGCGTAGTGCCGAAAAGCCCCGGTGCACGAACGCGTAGTAGAGCTGGTAGATGATCGCATGGTTCATCGTGCCGCCGAACTGCGGGTGCGGATGCAGGATGATGGCGATCGGCGCATTCTTCTGCCGGGCCGGGTGGTATCGACCTTCAATTCGGCCGGCCGGACCGGTGAAAATGACCTCAGGCATGGGGTCTACCTCTTCGACTCTAAGACACTGTTCCAAGCCATTGCGCTGAAAGACTTTTAGCCGCGATTGGAACCGAACAATCCTTGTTTGGAATTGTTCTAATTATATGGTTTTCGCTGGTCAGCGCCGCAACAATGGCTATAAGTGGCCCGTCTGCCGGCATTCGGCAGATGGCGGCTTCTACCACAGGCGCTAGGGCAAAAAGCAAGCTTTTTGCGAGACCTAGCGCTGGGCCGGTATTTCGTTATTCGAAGGTTTCATGTCCGAGCGCGTCTATTTTGACTGGAATGCGACAGCACCGCTGCGCCCCGAAGCCCGGGCGGCGTTGGTGGCTACGCTGGACGCCGCTGGCGCGGCTTCGTCCGTGCATTCCGAGGGGCGCGTGGCCCGAGCCATCGTCGAGGCGGCCCGCACTCAGGTGGCCGCTCTGGTCGGTGTCGAGGCCAAATCGGTCGTATTCGCGAGCGGCGCGACCGAAGCAAACATGCTTGCCTTGGCACCGAGCTTGGTGGTGTTGGGTAAGCCTGTCGCCTGCGACCGCCTGCTGGTCTCGGCCATCGAACATGCTTCCGTGCTGAGCGGCGGGCGCTTTGCCGCCGACAAGGTCGAGCAGCTCCCGGTGACGCCTGACGGCGTAGTCGACCTCGATGCGTTGCGCCTGGCACTGGCCAAGGGCGGCCGACCGCTGGTGTCGGTGATGCACGCCAACAACGAGACCGGCGTCATTCAGCCGATCGCCGAAATCGCCGCGCTCGTGCATGACGCGCGCGGCATTCTTCACGTTGATGCCGCGCAGACGGCAGGCCGCATCGCCTGCGACATGACTGCGCTCGGCGCCGACATGCTGACGATATCGTCCCACAAGATCGGCGGGCCGCAGGGCGCCGGCGCGCTGATCATGCGCGGCGCGCAGCCGGCGACGCCGCTGATCAAGGGCGGCGGCCAGGAGC
>JAHCKF010000393.1 GCA_026125925.1 Pseudolabrys sp. | reverse complement strand
CTCGGTTCTGACCGACCGGATCACGACCCCGCAGATCGAATGCGGCATCACCCGGACGACGCCGGCGACCCACGAGGTCATCCGCGCCAACGTCCACCGCTCGCCGATGTATTCCGGCCAGATCGCCTCCACCGGCCCGCGATATTGCCCGTCGATCGAGGACAAGATCGTCCGTTTCGGTGAGCGCGACGGGCACCAGATCTTCCTGGAGCCCGAAGGCCTCGATGATTCAACGGTCTATCCGAACGGCATCTCGACCTCGCTGCCGGAGGACGTCCAGGCCGCGATCGTGACGTCCATTCCGGGGCTCGAAAAGACCCGGATCGTGCGTCCCGGTTATGCCATCGAGTACGATTTCGTCGATCCGCGCGAGCTGAAGCTGACACTGGAGACCAAGAAGCTGGCCGGGCTATTCCTGGCAGGTCAGATCAACGGCACCACGGGTTATGAAGAGGCCGCGGCGCAGGGCCTTCTGGCCGGCCTGAACGCCGCGGCACTGGCGTCTAGCTCTCCGGAGATCACTTTCGACCGCGCCGAGTCGTATGTAGGCGTCATGGTCGATGACCTCACCACCCGCGGCGTCAACGAGCCCTATCGGATGTTCACGTCCCGCGCCGAGTATCGACTGCGGCTGCGCGCCGACAACGCCGACCAGCGCCTCACCGACAAGGGCATCGCCATCAGTTGCGTCGGGCAGGAGCGGGCCGCCTATCACCGGCAGAAGCAGGGCGCGCTGGATGCGGCGCGAGCCTTCGCCCGATCGGTGTCGCTGACGCCGAAGGAGGCCGAAAAGCATGGCCTGACCCTCAACCAGGATGGCCAGCGCCGCACGGCGTTCGAGCTCCTGAGCTATCCGGCCATCGGCATCGTCGACCTGGCGCGGATCTGGCCGCAGCTCGGCGACCTTAAACCGAATATCGCCGAGCAGGTCGAGATCGACGCCAAGTACGAGGTCTATCTGAGCCGGCAGAACGCCGATATCGAGGCCTATCGCCGCGATGAGAGCTTCATGCTGCCGGAAACGCTGGATTATGCGGCGCTGCCGGGGCTGTCCAACGAGGCCAAGCAGAAGCTCATCAAGCATCAGCCGCGCACCATCGGCCATGCCGCCAAGATCGACGGCATCACGCCGGCGGCACTGACGCTCCTCGTCGCCCACGTGAAGCGCGGTCGCGGCAAGAAGCCGTCGGCGCAGTCGGCGTGAACAGGCCGGGGCAGGGCGGGCCCGATCTCGCGGCCGACAAGGCGCGGGCGCTGGCGCTCACGGCTGTTTCACGTGAAACACAGCAGCGGCTGGAGATCTACGTCGAGCTGCTGCTGAAATGGCAGCAGACGACCAATCTCATCGCGCCGTCCACGATCCCGCAGATCTGGACGCGGCATGTCGCCGACTCGCTGCAATTAACCGAACTGGTCCCGGACGCAACGACCTGGATCGACCTCGGCTCCGGCGGCGGCTTCCCGGCGATCCCGGTCGCCTGCGTGCTGGCTGCCAAGCCCGGCGCCATGGTCCACATGGTCGAGAGCAACGGCAAGAAGGCCGCCTTCCTCCGCGAGGCCGTCCGCGCAACCAGGGTGCCGGCGCAAGTCCATGCCGAGCGAATCGAAAAATATATCGCTACCATTGTGAACAGCGTGGATGTGGTGAGTGCTCGGGCCCTCGCCCCATTGAAAACCCTGTGCGATCAGGCATTTCCATTGATCGAGCGCGGGGCCATTGGCCTGTTCGCCAAAGGACTAGATGTAGAGGCGGAATTGACCGAAGCCTCTAAATATTGGAAAATCGACGCCGAGACGGTGCCGAGCAAGACCAGCCCCGATGGCTGCATCGTCGTTGTTCGCCACCTGACCGCGCGCTGAACCTTATCTAAGGCCATCATGGCCGCAGGACTGAGCCAATGACCGACACGTCCGATCCAACCCTCCCGAGCGCCCCGCCGCTCGCCAGCGACCCGCAGGTGGTGCCGTTCGAAAAGCCGGTCGCGCCCGACACGCCGCGGCCGGGTCCGCGCGTCATCGCTATCGCCAATCAGAAGGGCGGCGTCGGCAAGACCACCACCGCGATCAATCTCGGCACGGCGCTCGCCGCGATCGGCGAGCATGTGCTGATCGTCGATCTCGATCCGCAGGGCAACGCCTCGACCGGGCTGGGTATCCAGCACAAGGAGCGCGGCGTCTCGACCTACGACGTGCTCGCCGGCCAGGCGCCGATGCGCGACGCCGTGATCCCGACCGCGGTGCCGAAGCTGCATCTCGCGCCGTCGACCATGGACCTGTCCGGCCTCGAGCTCGAGATCGGCCAGCAGCGCGACCGCGCCTTCCGCCTGCGTACCGCGCTCAACAACATCAACAACGGCTCGCCAGCCTTCGACTTCACCTATGTGCTGGTCGATTGCCCGCCGTCGCTCAACCTGATCACCGTCAACGCCATGGCGGCGGCGAATTCGATCCTGGTGCCGATGCAGTGCGAGTTCTTCGCGCTCGAAGGTCTGTCGCAGCTTTTGAAGACCGTCGAAGAGGTGAAGAAGAACCTCAATCCGGATCTGTCGATCCACGGCATCGTCATGACGATGTACGACTCGCGCAACAACCTCGCCAACCAGGTCGTCGCCGACGTGCGTCAGTTCATGGGCAAGCAGGTCTACGAGACCGTGATCCCGCGCAACGTGCGCATTTCGGAAGCGCCGTCCTACGGCAAGCCGGTGCTGGTCTACGATCTCAAATGCGTCGGCAGCGAAGCGTATTTGCGTCTCGCCACCGAAATCATTCAGCGCGAGCGCGCATTGAAGGCGGGCTAAGTGCTGCGACGAACCTTGCCGCGCGAGATCGCGGCGTCCGCGCATCTCGACGGCATGAGCATCTCGGAGCGGATGGACCGTCTCCATGATCGCGTGCGCCGTCAGGATGACGGCCAATCAAGTGACGACAAGAAGAAACGGCGTGAGGACGAGTTGATGGCATCAGGAGCGGCGTCGATGGCGGATCATTCGCGACTGGGTCGAGGCCTTGCCTCGCTGATGGG
>JAHCKF010000392.1 GCA_026125925.1 Pseudolabrys sp. | reverse complement strand
GCAGGTGCGGCAGGCCGGGCTCGAGCCCGTGGTGCATATCGCCGCGCGCCGCGTGCCGAGCGCCGAGGCGTTGAACGGCCTGCTGGCGCGTCTCAACGGCGAAGCGCAACTGCGCCGGCTGCTGGTGATCGGCGGCGACGTCGATCCGGTCGGTCCGTTCGCCGACGCGCTGGCGGTGATCCAGAAAGGTGGGTTGCGCGAAGCCGGCATTGAGCAGATCGGCATCGGCGCCTATCCGGAAGGCCATCCGCAGATCCCGGCGCAGCGGCTCGCCGCCTCACTCGACGAGAAGATCGCCGCCGCCGTGGCGCAGGGCCTCGCCGTGCGTCTGGTCAGCCAGTTCTCGTTCTCACCGGATGGCATCGTCGGCTGGCTGACGCAACTGCGCGCCTGCGGCATCGAGCAACCGGTCAGCGTCGGCATGGTCGGGCCGACCTCGGTGCCGGCGCTGCTGCGTTTCGCCAAGCGTTGCGGCGTCGCCACGTCGCTCAAGGGCATGATGTCGGGCATCGGCACGGCGCTGATCGGCAATGTCGGCCCCGACCGCATCATCGCCGCGCTCGACGCGGCGCAGGATGCGATCGGCGAGGTGCAGCCGCATTACTTCACCTTCGGCAATCTTGCCGCGACGGCGGAGTACGCGGCGGCGATGGCGGAGAAGAACATCGCGGCCTAAGCCGTCATCGTTCCGTACTGGCGAACGTCATTGCGCTTGCCGATACCGGCAGGCGCGATAGGCTTTGCGTCAAGTCGCCCGCCAACGTGGTGGCCAGTCGGAGGAACGCATGACCATTCATCGCCGCGACTTCCTGCAAACGACTTTGGGCGCTGCCGCGCTGCCGGTGGCGGGCAACGTAGCCTGGGCCGAAAACTATCCGGCGCGGCCGGTGCGCGTCGTCGTTCCCGTGGCGCCCGGCGGCGCCAACGACGTCACCGCACGGCTGATCGGGCAATGGCTGTCGCAGCGTCTCGGCCAGCAGTTCTTCATCGAAAATCGTCCCGGCGCCGCCACCAATGTCGGCACCGAGACGGTCATTCGCGCCAATGCCGATGGCTACACGCTGCTCATCGCCGGCACCAATGCCGCGATCAATGCCGGGCTGTTCCGCTCGCTCAACTTCAACTTCATCGAGGATACGACGCCGATCTCGACCATCGTGCGCGTGCCGCAGCTCATGCAAGTGACGCCGTCGCTGCCGGTGAAGACCGTTCCCGAATTCATTGCCTATGCCAAGGCCAATCCCGGCAAGATCGCCATGGGTTCGGGTGGCATCGGTTCGCCGGCGCATATCGTCGGCGAGTATTTCAAGCAGATGACCGGCACCGATCTCTTGCACGTGCCGTATCGCGGCGCCGCTCCCGCTGTCGCCGATCTGATCGGCGGCCAGATCCAGGTGGCGTTCACGGAACTTGCGACGTCACTCGGTCACGTCAAATCCGGCCAGGTGCGGGCGCTGGCGGTGACGACGCAAAAGCGCGTCGACGTGCTGCCCGATGTGCCGGCGCTCAACGAGTTCATTCCGGGCTTCGAAGCGAGTCAGTGGATCGGTCTCGTCGGCCCGAAGGGCACGCCGCCGGCGGTCGTCGAAAGGCTCAACGCCGAGATCAATGCCGGCCTCGCCGATCGGACCATCCAGGCGCGCTTCGCCGATCTCGGCGCCAGCGTGCTGCCCGGCACGGCCGACGCCTTCGGCCAATTCATCCGCGACGAGACCGCGAAGTGGGGCAAGGTCATCAAGGCGGCGAACATCAAGATCTGACGCCCTGGGCCGACCGGCTCATCCCTGTCCCGGAGCAAAGTGTGCAGCAGCGCATCGGCGCGGTCATCCGCGCTTATGAAGAACAAGGCTTCCATCGCACCGGCACGGCGGTCGATCGGCAATCCGGGGAATGGCTCGCCGGCGAGGTGCGCCGCATCGGCGCCGAGCCGAGTTTCGAGCCGTTTGCGCTGAGCCGCGTCGATCCGGTGGACGCTTCGCTCGCGGTAAATGGCCGCGTCATCGATGGGCTGCCGTTGTTCGATGGCGGCTTCACCGACGCCGCCGGCATCGAAGGGCCGCTCGGCACACTCGAGAGTTCAGCGCCGGTCGGGCTTGTCGATCTGGCGCCGAATGGCGCCGAGGCCGGCGCGCTCGGGGACGCCCGCCGGCAGAACCGGCATCGCGCCATCGTCGCCGTCACGCGCGGCGCGCGGCCGGGCTTCTGCCCGAGCAATGCCGACAGCTTTGTGCGCCCGTTCGGCCCGCCTGTGTTGCAGGTGGCCAGTGAGCAGGGCGAGTTCCTCGCCCGGTGCACGCGCGACGGCGTCACGGTGCGGCTGACGGCGCATGTCGAGCGACGGCAGGCCGAAGCCGTCAATGTCCTGGCGCGCATTGCCGGCAGCGATGGCGCCGCCGCGCCCATCGTGGTGATGACGCCGCGCAGCGGCTGGTGGTCCTGCGCCAGCGAACGCGGCGGCGGCATCGCCTGCTGGCTGGAGATCATGCGCGCGCTGCAGGCAGCGCGGCCGGCCCGCGACGTGCTGTTCGTCGCATCGAGCGGCCACGAGCTCGGCCATCTCGGTCTCGACGACTTCATGGGTCGCCGCCGCGGCCTGGTGGCGTCGGCGAAGGCCTGGATCCATCTCGGCGCCAATATCGGCGCCGCGCAGGGGCCCGGCAATCATCTTCAGTCTTCCGACGCCGACATGGAAGCGATGATGCTGCGGGCGATGTCGGACGCCGGGCTGCGCATTGATCATCGGCGGCCGCCGGGCGAGACGCCGCTCGGTGAAGCCGCCAATGTCCATCACGGCGGCGGGCGTTACATCTCGATCATCGGCAGGAACGCGCTATTCCACAGCCCGAGCGATCGCGGGCCGGATGTCATCGATCTCGATGTCATCGCGCGTTTCACCCATGCCTTCGCATCCGTCGTGACGAAGCTCGCGTGCGTTTGAACATCTTTTGTCTGTAGCCCGGGTGAAGCGAAGCGTAACCCGGGGACGAGATCCACGGTCCACCATGCCCCGGATTTCGCTGCGCTCTATCCGGGCTACAAAAGCAAAAGCGCGGCACCC
>JAHCKF010000391.1 GCA_026125925.1 Pseudolabrys sp. | reverse complement strand
TGTCACGCGCTCCGACGCCCAGTCCTTGAGATCGCCGCCGAGCGGCACCTCCTCGCCCATCCAATGCGTCTGCTGCTGGCGCTTCCAGAACTCGTAGGCCCAGCCGTAGCGATCGACGTCATAGGTGCCGGTCGATTCCAGCAGGCCGATCTTGCCGGTGCCGATGAGCGCGCGCGGATCGAATTTACCGAACATACCGCTCACTGGCATGCGAGGCACTCCTCGTAGTCGGTGCGCGCGGCGGCGGTCAGCGCTGCCACCGTGGCGTCGCCGGCCTTCTCGCCAATCTTGCCGGCGAAAGCGGCGCGCGAAATCGACTTGGAGCGGCAGTAATAAAGGCTCTTCAGCCCCTTCTGCCACGCCGTCCAATGCAACATGTGCAGGTCCCATTTGTCGATATCGGCCGGCAGATAAACGTTGATCGACTGGCTCTGGCAGATGAACGGCGTGCGGTCGGCGGCAAGCTCGATCACCCATCGCTGGTCGATCTCGAAGGCCGTGCGGTAGATCGCCTTCTCGTGCTCGCTCAGGCAATCGAGATGCGCCACCGAGCCTTCGTGCTCGATGATCGACTGCCAGACCTCCGGCGTATCGGCGTTTTTCGACGCCAGCAGCCGCGCCAGGTGCCGGTTGCGCACCGAGATCGCGCCCGACAAGGTCTTGTGCGTGTAAATGTTGGCGGGGATCGGTTCGACGCAGGCGCTGGTGCCGCCGCAGATGATGCTGATCGACGCGGTCGGCGCGATGGCGAGCTTGTGCGAGAAGCGCGCCATGACGCCGCGCTCCAGCGCGTCGGGGCAAGGCCCGCGCTCCTTCGCCAGCGCCACCGAGGCAGCGTCAGCGTCGCGGCGGATCTTGCGAAACATCTTCATGTTCCACGATTTCGCCATCGCGCTTTCGAACGGCACGCCCTTCGATTGCAGGAAGGAGTGGAAGCCCATGATGCCGAGGCCGACCGAACGTTCGCGCAGCGCCGCGTAGCGCGCCCGCTTCATGCCGTCCGGCGCGACATTGATGAAGTGCGTCAGCACGTTGTCGAGGAAACGCAGCACGTCCTCGACGAAGCCCGGCGCATCGGCCCACTGGTCCCAGGTCTCGACATTGAGCGACGACAGGCAGCACACCGCGGTGCGCTCCTCGCCGCGATGATCGATACCGGTTGGCAGCGTGATTTCGCTGCACAAATTGGAGGTCGAGACTTTCAGCCCCAGTTCGCGCTGGTGCTTGGGCAGGGCGCGGTTCACCGCGTCGATGAACAGGAGATACGGCTCGCCGGTCTGCAGCCGCGTTTCCAAAATGCGCTGCCAGAGCTGGCGGGCGTTGACCTCGCGCACTGTCTCGCCCGATTTCGGGCTGCGCAGCGCGAATAGGGCATTGTCTTTCACCGCCTGCATGAAGGCGTCCGTGATGTTGATGCCGTGATGCAGGTTCAGCCCCTTGCGGTTGAAGTCGCCGGAGGCCTTGCGGATTTCGAGGAACTCCTCGATCTCCGGATGATGGATGTCGAGATAGACCGCCGCCGAGCCGCGGCGCAGCGAGCCCTGGCTGATCGCCAACGTCAGCCCGTCCATGACATGGATAAACGGGATGATGCCGGAGGTGACGCCGCCTTTGACCTTCTCGCCGATCGAGCGAACCTTGCCCCAATAGGTGCCGATGCCGCCGCCATTGGAGGCGAGCCAGACGTTCTCGTTCCAGGTGGTCACGATGCCGTCGAGCGAATCCGGCACGGCATTGAGAAAGCAGGAGATCGGCAGGCCGCGCGTGGTGCCGCCGTTCGACAAAACCGGCGTCGCCGGCATGAACCACAGCTTCGACATCGCATCGTACAGGCGCTGCGCATGCGCGATGTCGTCGGCGAAGGCGCAGGATACCCGCGCGAACATGTCCTGATAGCTTTCGCCGGCGAGCAGATAGCGGTCGTTCAGCGTCAGTTTGCCGAAGGCGGTCAGCAGATCGTCGCGCGAGCGGTCGAGCATGAGATCGGACGGCTGCGGCGCTGGCGCCAGAGGTTGCGGGAGCGGCGCGCGCTGCGGCGGCGCGACGAGCGCAAGTTCAGGCTCGGCGGGGGCCGGCCGTGGCGGTCTGGTGGATTTGATCGTCGGTGGAACAAGCTGACCGTTGCGGTCGAAGTCGTAGGCGAAGGCCATCAGCAACCCCGTGATGTGGGGGCAGGAGACCGATGGATGCTTGTTGAACGCGCGCCCGGATGGACGTGCACAAGCGACCCGCCGGGGCACCCCGCCCGTGGACGATTTCAGCGGTCACGGCAGGTCTCCTGGCTCGCGGGTCGCGGCGACTGTCTTTTGTCTTCCCGACGCGGATGCGTCAGTGACTTTGGATCGTGACAGTCGCTCGCCGCTTACAGTTGCGGGGGCAGCCCCGGTTTAGTCCGCAAGGACGCACCGGATTCCCTCTTAGCTCTTCGCCTACAAAATGTAGAAACAAAAAGACCGTGACGCCTAGATTTAGCGTCACGGTCTCTCGATTCGTCAAGCTTCAAATCAACCCGCCGCGAACAGCGGGGACAACGTCAGGCCGACAGCGCTTCCATCTCGGCGAGAATGGCCGAGCCCATCTCCGACGTCGACACCGTCTTCTGCCCGGCCGATGCGATATCGGCGGTGCGCACGCCCTTGTCCAGTGTCGCCGCGATCGCCTTGTCGATCATGTCGGCTTCCTTGCCCATGTCGAAGGAGTAGCGCAGCGCCATGCCGAACGAGGCGATCATCGCGATCGGATTGGCGAGGCCCTTGCCGGCGATATCCGGCGCCGAGCCGTGCACCGGCTCATACATCGCCTTGCGGCGCTTGGTCGTCGCATCGACTTCGCCGAGCGAGGCCGAGGCCAACATGCCGAGCGAACCCGTGAGCATCGCCGCGATGTCCGACAGCATGTCGCCGAACAGGTTGTCACAGACGATGACGTCGAACTGCTTCGGATTGCGCACGAGCTGCATGCCGCCCGAATCCGCGAGCTGATGCTCGAGCGTCACGTCCTTGAATTCGCGGTCGTGCGTCTGCTGCACGACTTCCTTCCAGAGCACGCCGCTCTTCATGAC
>JAHCKF010000390.1 GCA_026125925.1 Pseudolabrys sp. | reverse complement strand
TGATCTCGCAGGCGGCGAGGATCGCCGGCACGTTGAGATAGCTGTCCTTCGCGGCCGGCGGGCCGATGCAGACGCTCTCGTCGGCGAAGCGCACATGCATCGCCTCGGCATCGGCGGTCGAATGCACCGCGACGGTCGGGATGCCGAGCTCCTTGCAGGCGCGCAGCACCCGCATGGCGATCTCGCCGCGATTGGCGATCAGGATCTTGTCGAACATCGCCGCCTTGCCGTTTCAGCTATTCGATAATCACGAGCGGCTCGCCGAACTCGACCGGCTGGCCATCCTCGAACAGGATTTGCACCACGGTGCCGGGGCGCGGCGCCGGAATCTGGTTCATGGTCTTCATCGCTTCGATGATGAGCAGGGTGTCGCCGACCTTCACCTTGGTGCCGATCTCGATGAAGGGCCGCGCGCCGGGCTCCGAGGCGCTGTAGGCGGTGCCGACCATCGGCGACACCACGAGGCCCGGATGCTTGGCCGTGTCGGCGCCGCCGCCGGCCGGCGCGGCGGCCGCCTGCGGCACCGGAACGGAGACGGCGACCGGAGCGGCGGCGACGACGCCGGACTGGCGCGCGACGCGGATGCGCTGGTCGTCCTGCTCGATCTCGATTTCAGTCAGACCGGTCTCGTCGAGCAGCTTGGTCAGCTCCTTGATGAGATCGTGGTCGACTGCGATGGATTTCGGAGACTTTGACATAGGCCTTGTCTTGTGGGTCGCTTCTTGTGGATCGCCTGATCCGGATGATTACTGTTTGGCACGCGCGATGAGGCCGGCCATGCCGGCGATCGCCTGTTCGTAGCTGCCGGGTCCGAGGCCGCAAATGACGGCGGTCGCCACCTTCGAGATCAGCGAGTGGTGGCGAAACTCCTCGCGGGCGTGGATGTTGGTCAGGTGAATCTCGATGACCGGCAGTTGCACCGCGAGCAGCGCATCGAGCAGCGCGACCGACGTGGTGGTGTAGCCGGCCGGATTGAGAATGATGCCGGTCGCGTTCTTCGCCTTCGCTTCCTGGATCCAGTCGACCAGCTCGCCCTCGTGGTTCGACTGACGGAACACGATGTCGAACTTGTGCGTCTTGGCCGCCGCCTGGCACAGCGTCTCGATATCGGCGAGGGTGGCGCGGCCGTACTTCTCCGGCTCGCGGGTGCCGAGCAGGTTCAGGTTGGGGCCGTTCAGGATATAGAGCGTGGCCACGGGGTCCGCCTTGGGTCAGGCCGGCCGGCTTTCGCCGCCGAAAGCGCCGGAAATCGTATTCCGGGCGCTTTATAGGTGCCCTGACGGCGGAGGGAAAGTCTAGACTGCCGCGGTGGTTTCGGCCGCCCAATCGACGACATCCCTGAGCGCGGTTAACCGCCGTTTGCCGGCGGCGACTGCGGTCTTGTAGGTGGCGATCTGGTGGTCGGCGCTGGCGCCGTCGCGGACCAGCGCGCGCAGCCGCGCCACCTCCGATTCGCAGCGCAGCGCCTCCGCGTCGGGGGCGATCACGGCGAGGACGCTCTCCAGCCATTCGCCGATGGTCATGGCCTGCCGCTCGATCGGCTCGACGAAGCTGCCGGCGAGGCCGTAACGCTGCGCCCGCCATTTGTTCTCGGCGGTGATGGCGCGGCCGACGCGGTCGAAGCCGGCATTGCGGTTGCGGTCGCGGTCGAGCGCACGCACGAGGCAGCGGAACAGCGCGGCGATCGCGACGGCGTCGTCGAGCCGGGTGCAACTGTCGGCGACGCGCAGCTCGAGGGTCGGGAATTTCAGCGACGGGCGGATCGCCCACCAGATGTAGCTCGCGTCCGGAATGACGCCGGCGCCGGACAGCGCCGCGATGTAGTCCTGATAGTCCATCTCGGTGCGGAACAGCTCGGGCAGGCCGGTGCGCGGCAGCTCGTCGTAGGCGGCGAGGCGGTAGGCGTGCAAGCCGGTGAAGTGGCCCTGCCAGAACGGCGAGGAGCCAGACAGCGCGAGCAGCAGCGGCAGATACGGCGTCAGCCGCATCATCAGGTTGATGCGCGCGGAGACGTCCGGCACCTCGACATGGACGTGCATGCCGCACAGCACGTTGCGGTAACCGATCATCTGCAGGTCGTCCATGATGGCGTCGTAGCGCGGCTTGTCGGTCACCGTCATTTCCGGCCAGAAGGCGAGCGGAAAGGTGCCCATCGCGGCGAGGCCGTGGCCGTGCTCCTTTGCGATGGCGGAAATCGTGCGGCGGTAATGCGCGAGATGGGCGCGGGCGTCGGTCATGGTCTCGCAGGGCGGCGTCGCGACCTCGATCTGCGACTGCAGCATCTCGCGCGAGACGCGCTCGCCGAGCGCCTTCTTCGCGGCGGCATGGAAACGCTTGCTCATGCGCCTGACGGCGCGGCGGGTGCGCGCGTCGAACACGAAAAACTCTTCTTCGATGCCGAAGGAAAAATTGTGCAACTATCGAGCTCCGTCGCTGGCGGGGCCAAAAGAAAAAAAGAAACGCGTCAACCGAGAAAAGATCAGCACAGCAAGTGTGACGCAAAACGCAAGCCCGGTCGATGCCGGCACCGGAGCGCCACAGCGTCGTGAGATAGAAACCATTTGTGGCGACGATCCGGCACGAAGCCGGCTTTTACCGGACGCTTTGGACAGCAAAACGCCGGCGCGACGGCGCCGGCGTGAATGCGATGCGCGTGGCGGGCGCTTTGCCCTCAGTAACTCCCGATCAGCAGCTGGCCTTGCCGCACCGCGCGGTGTTGATCTTTTCCTTCAGCGCGGCGAGCCCGACCGCGCCGATCACGACCTCATTGCCGACCACGTAGCTCGGCGTGCCGTTGAGGCCGAGCGCCTGGCTGAGGATGGCGCTTTCCTTCAGCACCTCCATCACGGCCGGGCCGTTCATGTCCTTCTCGATGCGGCCGACATCCATGCCGATCTCCTTGGCGACCGCGAGCGCGCGCGCCTTGTCGGCCTGGCCGCGGCCGCCGAGCAGCTTGGTGTGGAACTCGAGATATTTCTTGCCGCTGCCGTCCTGCAGATGCACGGCGGCGGCGACCTTGGCGGCTTCGACCGAGCCCGGGCCGAGCACCGGGAATTCCTTGAGCACGACC
>JAHCKF010000039.1 GCA_026125925.1 Pseudolabrys sp. | reverse complement strand
CAGCGGCTTCGGCTTGTCCGACATCGCCGAGATCGGCGTGTCGTTGCCCATCGAGCCGATGGCTTCCTCGCCGGTGGTGCCCATCGGCGCCATCAGGATTTTGATGTCTTCCTGGGTGTAGCCGAACATCTGCTGGCGATCGAGCAGCGACAGGTTCGACTTCGGCGCGCCGCTGGAGGCGCCCGGCAGTTCCTCGAGCACGATCTGCGTGCGGTCGAGCCACTCGCGATAGGGATGGCTCTTGGCGAGAGTCGCCTTGAGCTCCTCGTCGGGAATGAGGCGGCCCTGCTCGAGATCGACGAGCAACATCTTGCCGGGCTGCAGGCGCCACTTCTTGACGATGTCCTTTTCCGCGATCGGCAGCACGCCCATTTCGGAGGCCATGATGATGCGATCATCCTTGGTCAGGAAATAGCGGGCCGGTCGCAGGCCGTTGCGGTCGAGCGTGGCGCCGATCTGTCGGCCGTCGGTGAAGGCGAGCGCAGCCGGGCCGTCCCACGGCTCCATCAGCGCGGCGTTGTATTCGTAGAAGGCGCGGCGTTCCTCATCCATCAGCGGATTGCCGGCCCATGCCTCGGGCACCATCATCATCATGGCGTGCGCGAGCGAGTAGCCGCCCTGCACCAGGAATTCGAGCGCATTGTCGAAGCAGGCGGTGTCCGACTGGCCTTCGTAGGAGATCGGCCACAGCCGCTTGATGTCCTTGCCGAACAGCGGCGAGGACACCGACGCCTGCCGCGCCGCCATCCAGTTGACGTTGCCGCGCAGGGTGTTGATTTCGCCGTTGTGCGCCAGATAGCGGTACGGATGCGCCAGCGACCAGGTCGGGAAGGTGTTGGTCGAGAAGCGCTGATGCACCAGCGCGATCGCGGATTCGAAATCCGGGTCGTGCAGGTCGGGGTAGTAGCTGCCGAGCTGGTCGGCGAGGAACATGCCCTTGTAGACGACGGTGCGGCAGGAGATCGACACCGGGTAATAGGATGAGGTGCGGCGCTCTCTCCGGCGATAGATCGCGTTCGAGATCGACTTGCGCAGGATGTAGAGGCGGCGCTCGAACTCATCCTCGGAAAGCTTCTTCTGGCCGAGGCCGATGAAGACCTGCATGTGCACCGGCTCGGTCGGCTTTACCGACTCGCCGAGCGAAGCATTGTCCTTCGGCACGTTGCGCCAGCCGAGCAACGTGAGGCCCTCGCGGTCGATCACATCCTCGTAGATGTCGCGGATGATCTCCTGCCAGTTGGTCTCGTGCGGCATGAACAATTGGCCGACGGCGTACTGACCGGGCGCCGGCAGCGTAAAGCCGAGGCGCTTGGCTTCCTTGGCGAAGAACTTGTGCGGGATCTGCACCAGGATGCCGGCGCCGTCGCCCATGCGCGGGTCGGCGCCCGTGGCGCCGCGGTGCTCGAGGTTGCACAGGATGCGCAAGCCGTCCTCGATGATGCTGTGCGACTTGCGGCCCTTGATGTCGGCGATGAAGCCGACGCCGCAGGAATCCTTGTCGCGCGCCGGGTCATAGAGACCCATCGCTTCCGGCACGCCCGGATCGACGGTGGAGCCGACGAACGGTTTGGCGTCGAACGACGTTTTGTCGCGCAACGGTGCCGCCACCTTGCTTCCGCCAAACTTCGCGTTCTTCGTGCCCTTGGTCATCGTCATCCTGCCTCGCCGGTCGTTCGGCGCACTTCGCTTATCCGCGACACCTTGGTCTCAAGCTGCGTCATCGCAGCCTTCAAGGGCCCGCAGGCAAAGCGTACCGATCTTAAGAAGGCGCGAGCCGCGGGTCCGGTCCTCGGACGCGGCGGCTGCTCCCGTTGGGCGCCTGCTGTGCCTGCCCCGCTTCGCCAAGCTGGCACCGCAGCGGCCCCATTAGGACAGCATTGCTGTCCTAATGAACCATGCCAAATTTTGCCCTGCCGCACAAGACCGGTCCACGCCGGAATCGTTCAAGTCTAGCGTTTTGTTGCGGCGGCGCCTCTGACCCGAGCAAGAACAAGACCACAGCCGCCCCGTTTGGCGCAACGGCATTGCGTCGGAGGTAAAAGCGCTGCCGGATTAACCGTTTAATAGTGAAAACGGGAAACTGCGGCGCGTTTTCCGCGCTTGGGTAAGGTGACGCAACCCATTTTGGAGGCGTCCATGTCCCTCGCCGAAGCCAGTCCCGCCGCACTCGCCAGCCGCGTGAACGGCACCGCCGCGATGGAGCGGCTCGCCGACCGGCTGATCTCGATGGCTCCGCAGCCCATGGAGCTGCCGCCGACCGCGATGGTGCGGCAGTCGCACGCCGTCGCCGCTGGGCTTGCCAACGGCCTTGCCGCCAGCGCCGCCATTGCCCGTCGCGCCGACGAGCGCGCGCGCCGCTCGCGGCGCCCGATCGTCACGATGATCGTGGACAGTTTCGTTGCTGCATGCGCGTTCATCCCGTATTCGGCGGTGGCGCTGGCACTGCGGCTGATCATGGCCAAGGTGTTCTTTCTGGACGGCCAGACGAAGGTTGATGGCCTATGGATGCCGGTGCGCGTCGCCGAGCTGACCAAAAACTATGTCACCGGCTTCGATTTCGCCGTCACGGTACCGACCGGCGTGCGGCCGGAAGTCTTCAGCACCTTCGCCACGCAATATCCGCTGCTGCCGGTGCCGCCGACGATCGCCGCCTATGCCGTCAGCTTCGCCGAATTCATTCTGCCGGTCATGCTGGTGATCGGCCTCGGCACGCGCTTCGCCGCGCTCGGCTTGCTGGTGATCACCGCCATGATCCTCGGCTTCGTTGCAGTCGACCCGCTGGCGAGCGTCCAGTTCTACTGGGCGGCGCTGCTCGTCGTGCTGGTGACGCAAGGGCCCGGCGCGGTGTCGCTCGATCATCTCGTTCGCCGCTGGAAGGGCTACTAGTTGCGCAAGCTGCTGACCCGCGCGTTGCTGATCGCGGCGCTGTCGAGCGTCAGCATGATGGCGTTCGCGGACGGTTTCGGCATTCCCTATTACGCGCGCGGGCCGCGCATCATCCATGTGCCGCAGCCCGGCGACGATTTGCGCGACAGCCAGGCGAGCCTGGACAGCGTCGCGCCGGATTATGATGACGACGATGCGGTCAGCGTCGCGCCCCCGCCGCGCCGCGCGGTAAAGCCCGTAGCGAAGCCACACAAGACCGTCGCCAGGACAGGGCCGAGTGCGCCGACCCGTCGTAAGCCCTTCAGCGTATCGGTCCCCGAGCCGCCACCGCCGCCTGAGCCGACCGGCCCGCGCCGCGCGCTCTTGAGCGCGCCGCCGCCGCCGACGCCGTCGATTCACGACGGACCGACACCCATCCGCCCTACGCCGCGTTTCGGTGAGCCGCTGCCGCACCCGGTTTCGTCGGCGCCGGCGATGGACTCTGCCCCGTCTTCAATGCCCGCGCCGGAGCCCGTCGACAGCGCCGTTTCGCAAGCGAGCGACGATCACTTGCCGCCGCCCGGCGACCCGCGCCTCGCGCCCCCCGAGCCGGCCAACTGAGCGCGTGACCGGCAAAGCTTTTTCTCATGCGCTACGATAATGCGAGCCGCTTCCGGCCAGACCGTTGACCGTCGCGGCCATCTCCTCGGAAACCGGCCTTTTCCAGCAGTCGCCAGGATGCTTGGTTTTCGGGGCGGCATTCCGCAAAAATGAGGCGATCGGCATACGCTCGTCGGAGAGTGCCGACGATGGCGGCGACCGCCTCGGTTCCAAAGCCAAGTCCGTGAGCCGAGCTGGCAAACCAGTAGCCGATCTCGATTTCGTCGGGACCTCTCAGATGCGTGCCGACGGTGCCGATCAGCACATCGCTGTCGCGCCGCCAAACGCCCCAAAAGCAATCGCGGCCGTCGCCATCGCCTTCGATAAGCTTCCGAGCGTCTGCCAGCGAGAACGGTGTGGTCAGAAAATGGATGTTGTCGGTGATGGCCGGTTCGTCCGTCATGCTGCGAAAGGCTCCCGCGTCATCGACCCCGAGGGCCCGCAGATGCAACCGCGCGGTCTTGATGGGCGATTGTTCGGCCAACAATGGGGTCATGGTATTTCGCAATTCTGACAAGCCACCAAAGCGATTCCGGATGATGCGGAGTATGACAGCGCCACAGCGGGGCTTGAATTGAAAACGGCAAACGCAGCCAATAAAAAAGCGCCCCGGGGCATCCGGGGCGCTTTCTGTAGTTCTGGAGGTCAGGCGTCGCGGTTACGCGGCGACCTTGTTCTCGACGACCTGCGGCTTGGCCTGCGCGTTGCCGATCGGAATCTGCCGCGGCTTCTTGGCCTCGGGAATCTCGCGCACGAGATCGACGTGCAGCAAGCCGTTCTCGAGAGCGGCGTTCTTTACGGTCACATAATCGGCAAGCTGGAATACGCGTTCGAAGGCGCGAGCCGCGATGCCCTGATAAAGCACCTCGCCGTTCGGCGCGGTCTGCGTCTGCTTGCTGCCCTTGATGGTCAGCGTGTTCTCTTTCGATTCGATCGAAAGCTCGTTCTCGCCGAAGCCGGCCACCGCGACGGTGATGCGGTAGGCGTTCTCGCCAGTGCGCTCGATGTTGTAGGGCGGATAGCCCGGGGCGGCTTCAAAGCCGTCGAGCATCGAGAACAGGCGGTCGAAACCGACGGTGGAACGGTAAAGGGGGGAGAGATCGAAAGTACGCATGGATAAGTCCTCCTGTGAGCGACTTGGGTTTCGTCCTGCGGGCGGTCCGCCGATCGGCCAGATCGTCCCGTGCACAGCCATGAGTGGCCTGTGCTTTATTGATATGGGTGGAGTTTTGGCCGCCGCAAGACGCGAATTAAGATATTGATACAACGTAATTTTTTGTCATGGCCGCGCTTGACGTGGCCATCCAGCTTGGGCTGACACCGTGCGTCCCCAGGCGGGATCACCGGGACAAGCCCGGTGATGACCGATATAAGGCGCGCATTCGCTATTGCGTCCTTTGAGCCCTCATGAAATTCGTTTCCATCCCTGCCAATCCGGTGCCCGAGAACGGGCTCGCTGGCGTCGTCAAGACGCCCGACGGCGTCTCGCTGCGCTTCGGCCGCTGGGAGCCGCCGCCGGGCCGCAAGGGCACCGTGGTCATCCTGCAGGGCCGCGCCGAGTACATCGAGAAATACTTCGAGACGGTGCGCGACCTGCGCGCCCGCGGCTTTGCCGTGGCGACGTTCGACTGGCGCGGGCAGGGCCTGTCGGATCGCGCCTTCGCCGACCGGCGCAAAGGCTATGTCCGCAATTTCTCGCAATACGCGATGGACCTCGACACCATCATGGAGCAGGTGGTGCTGCCGGACTGCCCGCCGCCTTACTTCGTGCTCGGCCATTCGATGGGCGGCGCCATGGCCATTCGCGCCTGTCACGACGGCCGCCGCTGGTTCGAGCGAGTCGTTCTGTCAGCGCCAATGCTGGCGCTGCCGCCACGGCGCTTCGACGGATTGGCCGGGCCTATGGCGCGCGTCATGCGCATTCTCGGCCGCGGCTCGGCTTACGTGCCCGGACGCAGCGAACATGAACCGCCGGGGCCGGACGCCTTCATCGGCAATGTGCTGACGTCCGATCCGGTGCGCTTTGCCCGCAACGCCGCGATCCTGGTCGAGGAGCCGGATCTCGCGCTCGGTGCGCCGACGATCGCATGGGCCGACGCGGCTTTGCGGCAGATGCGGCAATTCCGCGAGCCTTCCTATCCGGCGCATATCCGCCAGCCCATGCTGCTGGTCGCCGCCGGATACGACCAGGTGGTGTGGACGCCGGCCATCGAAGACTTCGGCATGTATCTGCTCGCCGGCCGGCACCTCATCCTGCCGGGCGCGCGCCACGAAATATTGCAGGAGCAGGATCAGTTCCGCGCGCAGTTCTGGGCGGCGTTCGATGCCTTCGTGCCAGGCACGCCGCGCTACTGAGCCGCGGTCGCGGACGGCAGGCGTTGCCAGGTCGTCGTCCGGCAGATCATACCGGCGACCATGCATCCCTTGGTCGTCATGGCATTGCCATCGGCCGACAAGGTCGTTGAGAAGGTCAGCTTGCGCTGCGGATCGTAGGCTCTGCCGCGCCAGGCGTCGCCGTCCGGCTTGATGGTGAACTCGAGGCGGTCGCCGACCTTTTCACCCTGCTTCTGAGGATCGCGGATCCACAGATTGGTGGCGCAGATCGCGCCGCCGCAGGGCGCGACGCGCACGCGCGCATTGCCGTCATCGCGCAGCCAGGTGCCGAATATCGCGTCGCTGGCTGCTGCAACCGGAGTGGCACCGGCTACTGCCAGAAAGGTCACGGCGACCAGCCGCGTCCGGTGCTTGGAACTCGGGCGAGGAGTTTTTCTGTGCGCGGCCATATGGCCAATACGGCCGGCCGCCGGTTTTGGATCAGGAGCGGTTCAGCAGTTCCAGCGCCGCCTGGTGCACGCGCTTGTCGCCGGCGACGACGACGCGGCCGCCGCCTTGCGCAGGGGCGCCTTCCCAGGTCGTGATGATGCCGCCGGCGCCGTGGATGATCGGGATCAGCGCGACGATGTCGTAGGGCTTGAGTTCGGTTTCGACGATGAGATCGATCTGTCCTGCAGCGAGCATGCAGTAGGCGTAACAGTCGCCGCCATAACGCGACAGCTTGGCCTTGTTCTCGACGTTGCGAAAACGCGCTCGGTCCGCTTCGTTCATCAGCAGCGGGCTGGTGGTGAACAGCAGGGCGTCGCTCAGGGTGTCGCACGAGCGGACGCGCAGGTCGCGGTTGCCGGTCGGGCCGCGATACATCGCGGCGCCGTTATCGCCGGAAAAACGTTCGCGGGTGAAGGGCTGATGCATCATGCCGTAGACCGGCTCGCCGAAGCGCATCAGGCCGATCAGCGTGCCCCAGGCCACCATGCCGGAGATGAAGGATTTGGTGCCGTCGATCGGGTCGAGCACCCAGATATATTCGGCGTCGCTGCCCTCGGTTCCATATTCCTCGCCGAGGATGCCATGCTCGGGGAATGTCTTGCGGATGAGCTGGCGCATCGCTTCTTCGGCGGCGCGGTCGGCGGCGGTGACGGGGTCGAAGCCGCCGGCCTTCTTGTTCTCGACCGTCAGCGCCGAGCGGAAGAACGGCATGATGGTGTCGCCGGACACCGCGGCCAACCGGTCGACGAACGAGGTAAAATCGATGGCCGTCATGGAGGTCCTTCAGCGGTGAACGTGATGCAGCAGTCGTCGTGCTGATAGCGCGTTTTTGTCGCTCGAAAAGCGCCAGACCGCATCATGACAGCGCCATGACACCGTCTTTCGCCAAAATGTCTCGCCAAGCCATCGCGACGTAATCTTGTTGCGGTGCGAAGTCGCTAGCTGCAACATTTGCGCATAGCCCAAAAAATAATCTGCGAATTCGACATCCAGTCATGCGGACAGCGCATGGGAAAACGCGTTGTCGATCTTGCATTTTGTGCGCTGCGGCGTATTTTATCGCAATGCGGTAGCGATACCGTTGCCCTCCTTGGGCGTTTCCTCCCTAGACTTGGGCCGCTTGCATCGCGAGCGGCCCTTTTTCTTTGCCCGCGCCGGGCGGGCCTTCGGGACCTGATTATTCGGCCGCCGAACGGTAGGGCTGGAGTTCTTCGAGAGGGATTTCGCCGAGCTGGCCCGCCAGGGCCTCCAGATCTTCGGCCAGCCGGGCGAAGCCGGCGGTCTTCTGGTAGCGGCGCTCGTCCATATAAAGCGCGCGGTTGATCTCGACCTGGATGACATGCAGGCCGGCGGCCGGATTGCCGTAATGCTCGGTGATGAAGCCGCCGGCGTAAGGCTTGTTGCGGCTGACGGTATAACCCATGCCGCGCAAGGTCTGCTCGACCACCTCGCTGACGGCACCGGTACAGCTCGTGCCGTAGCGGTCGCCGATGACGAATTCCGGCCGGGGCCGCTCGTCGCGATGACCGGCGGTCGAAGGCATCGAGTGGCAGTCGATCAGCATGGCCGCGCCGAAATCGCGGTGCAGCCGCGAAAACAGGCGGCGCAGGGCGCGGTGATAGGGCTTGTACAGGCTCTCGATGCGGGTCAGCGCGTCGTCCACCGGAATGCGCCGGCCGTAGATTTCCTGGGCGTCGCCGACCACGCGGGCGACGGTGCCGAGGCCGCCGGCGACGCGCATCGAACGCGTATTGGCGAAGGAGGGCAGGCGACCTTCGAACATGCGCGGGTCGAGTTCGTAGGGCTCGCGGTTGACGTCGACGAAGCAGCGCGGGAAATGCGCGTGCATCAGCGGATACCCCTGCTTCACCACGCCGGCAAACAGCTCGTCGACGAAGCTATCCTCCGAGCGCCGCAAGGTGGCGATGTCGAGCTGCGACATCTGCAGGAAGGCATGCGGGTAGGTTGAGCCCGAATGTGGTGAGTTGAACAGCACCGGTCCGCGGACGGCCTCCGGCTCGACGATATCGAACGGCGGGTCGAGGTCCTGGTGGTCGGCTCCGGGGCGGAAATCACTCATGGGTCGTCGGCATTCCCAAACAAATCGGCTTTTCGAAGGGCTGCGAACGGTTCGGCCGCCGAAGCCTCGGTCCGGGCGTGTTTTTGCCCTTATTTTCGGTCTTTGGACTGTTACGATCCATTGTCTATTGGCAGACCTATAAAGCCAAGCAAAGCTTTGGGTTCACCCGTTATTTACCCGGGACAAGTCTTATGGGGTGTCTGGGGGTCGGCTCGCCTGAGCCGGCGCGTGCGAGGCGGTTAGAAGACAATGTCGAAAATCTTGTTGGCCGAAGATGACACCGATATGCGGCGCTTTCTGGTCAAGGCGCTGCAAAACGCCGGCTTCGAGGTGACCTCGTACGACAACGGCCTCTCGGCTTACCAGCGGCTGCGCGAAGAGCCCTTCGAACTGCTGCTGACCGATATCGTGATGCCCGAAATGGACGGTATCGAACTCGCCCGGCGGGCCGCGGAACTCGATCCGGACATCAAGATCATGTTCATTACCGGCTTTGCCGCCGTGGCGCTGAACGGCGACTCCACGGCGCCCAAGCAGGCCAAGGTGCTGTCCAAGCCGGTGCACCTGCGCGACCTCGTCAACGAGGTCCACAAGATGCTGGCGGCCTGACCGGCCGTTACCCGGCTTCTGCCCGGCTTTGGGGCCGCTTTTGTCCCCTTGCCACCCCGGGGCGGAGCCGATAAGACCACACCCTCTAAAGGGCGCGTAGCTCAGCGGGAGAGCACTACCTTGACATGGTAGGGGTCACAGGTTCGATCCCTGTCGCGCCCACCATCTTTCCAAGCACTTAGCGCAGGTGCTGGGATGCTGCCGGAGGTGACTTGCACGCAAGTTGCACGCAAAACACCGGCGCCGGCTGCACCGGTGCCGCCGTCTACTTGTTTGTGTGATTTTGCACGCATCGAGCTTGATCCCCGTCCGGAGCCGCGCCTATCGTGGCGGCGTCCGCCTCACGAAAATAATACCAAAGCTCACCGGCGCAACTGTCCAAAAACACGTGGCGGGCCTGAAGCCGCTGCCAACCGCCGCCGGTCGAAACGTCGACATTCCGGCAAGCGCATGCGAGGTTGGCTAGCCCCCCGTTACACCGCAGGTAACGCCCCGCCGTCGCGGCGGTCATAGGCGTTGTTAAGGTCGACAAATTTTATTTGGGGATGCTGCTTCTCGGAGCCCGCAACGCCATCGATCAGCCTCGACGCGCCTAACGAACGCTCGACAGTATCGCCGCAGCCCGGCACAACGGAGCCTGCAGCCGATTCCATTCGACCGAGACCGCGATCTGACACATGGGCCTTTCGGATCAGCCAACAGCTCCGACGGATGAAGACCGTCCCAAGAAGCGGCCACGCGCGCAACAGATCCGCAACTGGCTCGGCTTTATCCGCCCCTATGCGGACCGTTATGCAGCCTTGCCGCGCGGCGAGCGCATGACGGTCATCGACGATCTCATCAAACAAACCGGGTCCAGCGAAAACACGATACGGCGCTTCCTCGCCGCCGCCCAGGTCCTTGAAACACACGGGATCAGGGAACTGCCACCGGGCGTCAGATATCTGCCGGTCGCTTCCGTCGAGCTCATCGAGCGGATTAGCAAAAAAGACCCGGAGCGAGGACGGAAGTTGTTCAAGTTGCTGCTCAGCAACGGCGGGGGAATTCGTTATTTCAAAGAAATGCTAAAAGAAGTCTCGGCAATCGACGCACCCGACAAGAGTGATCGCCGCGCCAAGGACCTCTGGCTCGATGATGCTCTGGAGGCGATCGCGCGACGAGCCCATATAGATCCTGGCGACCTCCGACTTGCTCAATTTGACCAAGCACCGCTGCGGAGGAGTTTGAGCTTATTCGCTAAGTCGGCGGCGCCGGTTTTGGTCGTGTTGATACCTCAGGATCGGCGAGCAGCGGTGTTCGACGAAAGTGTTCTGGTTTGGAGTTCAGGTCCGGCTTTGGTCACCCGAGAGTTTCTTCGCAATATTGCGGTAGCCGTGGCTACGTTCGATTGGGTTGTGGTCCGGTGCGCGACGCTGGCGCCTGACGTCAACGGATTGACGGCCGACATGCTTGCACGCTGCCGCGAGCGGATCATCCTGCTCAGTGGCCTAGATGACCGCTAGTACTATTGCGCATTACGGATGTGTGCAAAGCGCTTCAGGGAGATGGAGACGCTACACGAGCTACAAGAGTGGATGCGGCAGATAATGATAGCCCGTATCTTAAGTTCGAAATCCACTCGCTCCGCCATCCCCCCAAAGAGCAGATTTCTCTTCAGCCAGCAGCATCTCATTTAATCGCTGTATTTGCGCGTTTTTGGGATGGACCTAGGAACTACTCGATAGGCAGCTGGCGTCCAAATCGTTCTCTGATCGCCTCTTTTCTCCGGGCCTTAGTACTTGGGGCCGAAGTGCTGAGGTCGAAAGACCGGCAAAAATGCGGGTTCGGGAGCATCGCGAGTTCGAATTCCTCTCGCTCACGGGTATAGTCCGCCCGCTACGCCGGGAGGACGAAATGGCGACCTACAAGAAGCCGTTTGAGATTGAAGAAAAGGATCTTGCGCGACTGTCGGCCGACGATTTCACCAAACTTATGAAGCGGCTGATCACCGCCGAAGTCCACAAGGCTGGAATTCCGAAGTCGGCAGTTGAAGGCACACTGCAGATCAACGTCAGCGATGGCGGCGAGGATATCCGGGTCCAATGGACCGGAGGACCGGATCATACCGACTATATCCCGGCCAGATTCACGGTTTTCCAATGTAAGGCCGAGAACCTCACCGACGCAAAGGTCCGAAACGAGCCGCAAACTGACGACAAGACTGCCCTGAAACCAGCTGTCGCAGAAGTGCTGGCCAACCGGGGGGCCTATGTGCTCGCCACGACGAAGACGAACACAACGACGCCGAAGATGCTCACCGCGGTGGCCAGGAAGGTCAAGAAGACCAAGCCCGCGAAGAAGGTCAAAAAAACGAAGAAAATGCCCGCCAGCATTCCCAAGCTCAAGCACTTGATCGGGCTAATCCGGGGAACACTGTCTCGACACGCCGATGCCGCGAATACCACGATTGGAGTCTATGGTGCGCCGAAACTATCGGATTGGGTGAACTCTCACCCGATGGTCGCGATCTGGACCAAGCAATGCCTCGGTATGGCGTCGCCGACATTCCCGTTCCAAACCATCGAAGATTGGGCAAGCTATCCCGGCCTCCGCAATCCACTTGTAGAATGGTCAGCCTTTGACGACCACATCGTCAAAATTCGCGATGCCGTTAGCAGCCCGGCTGAAGTGGTGCGCCTGCAAGGCCATTCCGGTTTGGGAAAATCCAGGCTGGTGTTCGAGGCGCTCAGCAAAGCAACAGGCAACATCCCGGGCGACGATCTTCGCCCGCTCGTGGCATATGTGCGTGCGGTCACGCCAGGTTTGGCCATCCAGGTTCGCGACCTCGTAAGCGATGGTGTTCGCGCCGTGGTGGTCGTGGACGATTGCCCACCCGACGTGCATCGCCAGCTGTCTGACGAGGTGCGCCGGCAAAATAGCGCTTTGAGCTTGATCACGCTCGACCTTTCGTTCGACGACACGGCTGACAAGCAGATCGTCATCGACGAAGTGCCAGACGACCAGATCAAAGAAATCCTGCGTAAGGTAGGTTTCATCGGCTCCGACGACGACCTCGATCGCGCGACGAAGTTTTGCAACGGGTTTCCGCAGATTGCGGTATTGGTCGGGAAAGCGAGTGCCGAGGGCGCCACGCATTTTGCTGACTTTAAAGACGCCGAACGCATAGTCGAGCGCCTAGTCTGGGGCCGTGACGAACCGGACAACGACAAAATCTGGCTTCTACGCGCATTATCGATTTTTGCTTTGATCGGCTTTGACGGAGAGCGACAGGAAGAGTTTGCCTGGGTGGCTGAGAATCTGCTCGGAACCACCAGCGACCAGGCGCAGGAAAGACTCGAACCGTTCAAACGCCGACGCATATTGCAGTCGCGGGGCTTTTCCATTTTTGTGGTCCCGAAGCCGCTGGCTGCGCAGTTGGCTGCCTATTATTGGGCCCATGGTCCGACGGGAAGAAAGGCGCTGCTGACGAGCGGCGGCTTGCCTGGCGATCTTCAACGCCAGTTGTGCGAGCGTCTGAAAGACCTGGATTATCTTGACAACGTAAAGGCGGTGGCGGCGCAGCTGTGCGGTGCCGAAGGCCCTTTTGGATCCGCGGAGGCGCTTAACACAGAGTTCGGAGCGCAGTGCCTTCGCGCCTTGGCAGAAGTCGCTCCCGAAGAAGTCACAAACGCGCTTGTGCGTTCGTTTGGGGATTGGGATGTCTCTACTGTACGTCAGCAACTCACCGACGGACGGAGGCAACTCGTCTGGGCAATCGATGCGCTCGCGTGGGAACCATCGGTATTTGACGACGCGATGCGGCTGCTACTGAAATTTGCCGCTGGAGAGAATGAAAAATGGTCCAACAACGCGACCGGCGAGTTCGTTCAGCGCTTCCGCACCCTGCTGCCCGGCACTAGCGCTTCTCTCGCGCAGCGAAGCGCAGCGCTTCGGCACTATCTGGATGTCGCCGTTGACGAAGAGATCTCGGTCCTAATCAAGGCAATGGTTGCTGGGATAGACGCTGCGGGAAATTCCCGCGTGGTCGGGTCCGAACGTCATGGTACGAAAAAGACATACACAGACTATCGTCCGAAAACTTACGGAGAGATGCACCGGTACGCCAAAGAACTGTTGGAGCTTCTTCTCCAATTGGTCGGACAGCATCCCGAGCACAAAGATGAAGTTCGTGCCGCGCTGGCGGATATCGACCCTACACTCGTCATAGCGGAGATGGCCTTTCCGGCATATGTCGCGCTTATCAACTCAGTGAAGCCGGAGCGCGGCGTCTGGCCACAGCTTCTGGAAAAGCTAGCCTGGACCCTGCGTCATCGGCTGATCGGCGACAACTCGGGCGTTGAGCCGGTCAGGAACCGCGTCATCACTCTTTTCAAATCGCTGGAACCTCAGTCGCTGGCTGCTCGTATTGAATTTTTCGTCAAATCCATCCCCTGGCATTACGAGGCGCCGGGGGATGAGAAGGATGACGATTTTACCCTCAACCGAAAGCGCGCGACGGAGATTGCCCGCGAAGCAGCGAAAAACTGGGACGTCTTCGTGGAAACGGCAGGATTGCTGAGTGAAGGTGAGGCGCGGGAAGTGTTTGCGTACGGGCAAGCGTTCTTCGGTGCCACTGATCGAAAGGAGGACGCGTTAGAGATTGCGGGGCAGGAGCTGAAAGTCCGCGGGGCACAGGGCAATCCATCGCTCCTTGGAGGGCTTTTGGCCGGGCTGTATGAGCACAATCAAAACAAAGTATTTGCCGTGCTGCAGAGCGTCGCGAATGATGAGTTGCTAAGGCGGCATCTGGCCTATTTAGCGGCCGTAAATCTAACGCCGCAGGGCCTGAGGCTTGTCGTTGACGCGCTTTCAAATGGCACGATTAGCGTCAAGGATGTCTCTATCTACGGCATGGGTCGAGTGTTGGAGCCGATGCCGTTGGAATTGGTCAAATCGTTGATCTCTAATGCGCGAAGCCATGGAGACGATGGTAAGAGGATCGCTCTACACCTGCTAGTGATGTATACCCACGGCAGCGACGATAAATTCGATGCGATAAGAGACGAAATTCTGAAATCTTTGAAGTCAGGCGTCGCGTTCGAAGACGACGATCACAATCATCGTATTGCACATGACTACGAAACCCTCGCCAAGAAGGTCCTGAAGCGCAAGCCCCAAGCGAAGTCGTTTGCGATCTACTTGGCGAAGAAGCTCGTTTCAGTGATCAACGAGGGGAGGCTGGGTAGCAGCATGCTGTACCAGAACCTGACGGGGGCTATTTTGGATGCCTATCCAACCGAAGTTCTGGAGATCTTCGCGGAAGCTGTCGGCAAAGCGGGCCCAAGCGGGCGTTGGTATTTTTCTAGCATTTTGGGATCGCCCTTTAGCTTTAGAGGCAAGGGGGATGGTCCGTTATTCCGGCTGGACAAAGCCGTCATCCTTGCGGTGTGCCACAAGTACCCCGGAAGCTTTGCTCGAATGGTTGCCGAGGTGGCGCCGCTCTTCCGCGGCGACGAAGACGGCCGTGAATGGTCGGATCTGGCTTTGGCGCTGTTGGACGAGTTTGGCAATCAAAAGGAAATCTTGTCGGCCATCGAACGAAATATTTTTACGGGCGGATATTCAGGGCCCACATCTAGGCACTACCAGTCTTACATAGCGCCGTTAGAACAGTTAGTTCGTCACAGCCAGCCTTTTGTTAGGAATTGGGCCAAGAAAGAGTTGGCTCTGATGCGTAAGCGAGTGGATCGAGAAATCAAAAACGAGGAAGAAGCGGCGGTGCGAAGTGTTTGACGAGTACTTAAAATTATCAGAAATCGTGATTTGAAGCATTTGCGGCCGACAGACAACCGCTCTGTCAAAGTGAGCCACTGCGGTCGGCTCGCCCCAAATGAACCGATGCGAATCGATCCATCCATCCATGTTGTCGATGCAGTCTGCAATTTTGTAGTGGGATTGAAGGCTAAAAATTTGGAATCCGGTCTTCTGGAGATTTTGAGCAAGGCACCAAATATTCCATAATGGACGTTACGCGCAATGGCGCGGTCATCAGCG
>JAHCKF010000389.1 GCA_026125925.1 Pseudolabrys sp. | reverse complement strand
CGCGAACAAGAACGACCTGACCGCGAACCGCTTCGAGAACTGCGCGATCGGCATCCATTTCACGGCCGGGTCGGAGCGCAATGCGGTGAGCAACAATGCCTTCATCGACAATCAGACGCAGGTCAAATACGTCGGTACCCGTTCGATCGACTGGTCGGTAAAGGGACGCGGTAACTACTGGAGCGATAATCCGGCCTTCGATCTCAATGGCGACGGCATTGCCGACGCCGCTTACCGGCCGAACGATCTGGTCGACCGCGTGGTGTGGGCTTACGGCGCAGCAAAGCTGCTGTTGAACAGCCCGGTGGTCGAAGTGCTGCGCTGGGCGCAGTCGCAGTTTCCGGCCCTGCATCCGGGCGGCGTCGTGGACAGCGCGCCATTAATGAGGCCGCCGCACGTTGGCCCGGCGATCGAAACGGCGCGCTTGAAGCAAGGGGAGGCCGCCAATGGCCGTCGTTGAGGCCCATCATGTCAGCCGCCGTTACGGCGAGCAATTGGCGGTCGACGATGTTACTGTGGCGTTCCAGCCGGGCCAATGTACGGCCATCGTCGGCCACAACGGCGCCGGCAAGAGCACATTGATCAAGTTGCTGCTCGGCCTGGTGCGACCGACCGCGGGCCGGATTACCATACTCGGTGAGGATCCCTCCGCCGGACACCGCCGCTGGCGCCGCCAGGTCGGGTTTCTCCCGGAGAATGTCAGTTTCCCGCCTAGTCTGACCGGGCGCGAGACCCTCGACTTCTATGCCCGCCTCAAGGGCCAATCGACCGCCGCGAACAGCGACCTGCTTGATCGCGTCGGACTGGCCGCCGCCGCGGCCAACCGGCGGGTCTCGACCTATTCGAAGGGCATGCGGCAGCGGCTGGGTCTGGCGCAGGCGCTGCTCGGCAACCCGCGGGTGCTTGTCTTGGACGAACCCACGAGTGGTCTTGATCCGAGCTCGCGGCAAAGTTTCTACGCGATTCTGCGCGACCTCGTCGCCGACGGCGCCGCCGTACTGCTGTCATCTCACGCGCTGGAGGAAATCGAGGGGCAAGCCGACCGCATCGCCGTGATGAGTCACGGCCGTCTGATGGCGTTCGGGAGCCTCGACGAATTGCGCGGTCTGTCCCAACTCCCCGTCCGGATTCAACTGCGCGTCGCCAACGGTCACGCCGCGGCGCTGGTCCACTCTCTCGGTGTCCCGGCGACCGTTCAAGGGCATGACATTGCGCTGTCCTGTATGGCGACGGCCAAGATGGACGTGCTGCGCCGCGTCGCATCCTGCGACGAGGTGGTCGACTTCAATGTCCAGCCGCCGAGCCTCGATTCGCTTTACGCGTGGTTTATGGAGGTTGGGAGATGACAGCGGTGTTCACCGTCGCCGCCGGGGAAATTCGCTCTGCGCTGCGCAATCGTTGGGTGTTGTCGGCAACGCTGGTTCTGGCCGCCCTGGCGCTCAGCTTGGCGCTGCTCGGCAGCGCGCCGACTGGAACGGTCGGTGTCGCGCCGCTCGATGTGACCGTTGTCAGCCTGACCAGTCTGACGATCTTTCTGGTGCCGCTGATTGCGCTGCTGCTCTCGCATGATGCGATTGTCGGCGAAAGTGAGCGCGGCACATTGCTTCTGTTACTATCTTATCCGCTGGCGCGATGGCAGGTGATCGCCGGCAAGTTCATCGGGCATACGGCGGTCGTGGCTATCGCCGTGACGCTCGGCTACGGCAGCGCCGGCCTGATGATCGCATGGCTTTTTGGCGGTATCGACTCCGAGAGCATGACCGCCTTTGCGGCGCTGATCGGTTCGTCGATCGTGCTTGGCGCAGCGTTCCTGGCGCTGGGCTATCTGGTCAGTGTTTGTGCTCCGCAGCGTGCTACTGCGATTGGCGTCGCCGTGGCGATTTGGTTGGTGCTGGTGCTCGTCTACGATGCGGCTCTCCTCGGCATCCTAGTTGCTGATACGAGCCGCTCGATCCCCGCCGAACTGGTGCAGACGTTGCTCGTCCTCAATCCGGCGGATGCGTTTCGACTGTTCAATCTGGCGGGGCTCGGCAGGGTCGGCACCTTTTCCGGAATGGCGGCCGTGTCGCAGCAAGCTCATGCCAGTGGCGCCATCTTGATATCGATGCTGATCCTATGGACGGCGCTGCCGCTACTGGGCGCGACCGTGATCTTCGGCCGGAGGGAAGTGTGATGCGCGGCGCGGTAGGTGGATTACTCGTGGTCTTGCTGAGCGGCGTGCTTGCCGGCTGCGATGGTACGGCGGCGGACTTGCCGCAGCCCATGGAGCCAACGGCGGAATCCGTCTCGCATTTTTGCGGGATGCTGTTGGCCGAACACGACGGCCCGAGAGGCCAGATTTTCATCAAGGGCCGCGCGCAGCCGATCTGGTTCAGTTCAGTCAGCGAGACCATCGCCTTTACTTTGCTGCCCGAGGAGCCTGCGGGGGTCGCCGCCATCTACGTCAACGATATGGGCAGGACCGACGACCAGGATCGGCCGAGGCCGGGCGCTTGGGTTGAGGCGAGGCAAGCCTGGTATGTCCTCGGCAGCGACGAACGGGGCCGGGCCGGCATGGGCGACATGCAGCGAGAGCCGATGCCGTTTGCGGACCGGGACGACGCACGACGCTTTCAGGCTGCGCATGGTGGCCGCCTCCTGCGGTTCTCGCAGATTCCCGAAGACGCGATCTTGGGAAACGGTGGCGATGCCGGCGGCGGCAGTAATCGCGAGGCTGCCGGGTCCGCAGCGCGAACCGATTGAGAGGACGGTATGAACAGCAACATCACGCGCCGACGCTTCATCCGTATCGCCGCGAGTGCGGGAGTCGCCTCACTTCTGCCGGGCGTCGCGGGAGCGCAGGCATCGTCAGGCGGGCTGCGGCATTGGCGCGGCATTGCGTTGGGAGCGGACGCGTCGCTGCAAGTCTTTCACCCCGATGGCGCAACGGCCGATCGTCTCATCGCTGCGTCGCTGGACGAGGTGCGACGGCTGGAGAGCATATTCAGTCTTTACCGTGATGATTCCGAACTCGTGCGGCTCAACCGCTACGGTCGCCTTGACGCGCCGGCACCGGAATTGGTCGAGCTCTTGTCGGTCGCCGGCCGCTTTTCCCGT
>JAHCKF010000388.1 GCA_026125925.1 Pseudolabrys sp. | reverse complement strand
CCATGCGGCAGGTACAGCCGGGATGGAATGTGGTCTGCGCGCGCTGCGTCGCCGCGTGCAGGAATTCATCATCGGTCTGCACCTTCGGCCCGGGGAATTCCTCGTAGTCGTAATAGGGCTTCATCGGCTCGGAGGCGAGCAGGCGGCGCGCCAGTTTCATGCCGGCGATGGTGACGCGGCGGTCGAGCTCGTGGCCTAGATAGTTGGTCTGGATGATCGGCGGATCGAACGGATCGCCGGAGCGGATGCGCACATAGCCGCGCGCTTCCGGCCGCTGCTGCCAGGCGGCGACCGAGACGCCGGGCTCGCGCTCGAGCTTGCCTTGTTCGCCTTCCATGTAGCTTGCCGGCGTGAAGGTGAGCTGCAGGTCCGAACTCTCCGCCGTCTCGCCGGAATGCCAGAAGCAGTACACCAGCGTAGGCGACAGCGCGAGAATGCCGCGCCGCGTGGTGGCCCAGCGCAGAGCTTCCATGGCGAGGTTGAGGCCACGCGCGCGTTCGTTGATGGTCTTGACGTTTTTGACGCGCGCCACCGAGCGCGGCGCGTAATGATCCTGCAAGCCTTCGCCGACGCCCGGCAGGTCGTGCTTCACGGCGATGCCGTGCGATTGCAGCAGCGCCGCCGGGCCGATGCCGGACAGTTGCAGCAACTGCGGGGAATTATAGGAGCCGCCGGAGAGGATGACTTCCTTGCGGGCGCGCACTTCCATCTTCTCGCCGCCGCGGCCGCCGATGGAATAGCGCACACCGGTGGCGCGCTTGCCCTGGAAGGTGATTTCCGTGGCATGGGCATGCGTGCGCACGGTGACGTTGCCGCGCTTCACGGCCGGGCGCAGGAAGGCGATGGCAGCGCTGATGCGGCGGCCATTGTGGATGGTGCGTTGCGCATAGGCGACGCCTTCCTGGGTCGAACCGTTGTAGTCGGGGTTGCGCGGAATGCCGAGGCTGACCGCGCCTGCGATGAACGCCTCGCACAAAGGATCGCGCCAGTCGATGTCGGTGACGGTCAGTTCGCCGTCGCGGCCGCGATAGGTGGCGTCGCCGTTGCCGATGCGGCGCTCCATGCGCCTGAAGTAGGGTAGCACGTCGGCATAGCCCCAGCCGCGATTGCCGTATTGCGCCCAGGTGTCGAAGTCGCCCCGCTGGCCGCGGTTATAGATGTGGCCGTTGATCGACGACGAGCCCCCCAACGTCTTGCCGCGCGGTGAGAAGATTCGGCGGCCATTGGTGTAATCGCCGGGCTCCTGCGTGTAACACCAGTTGATGCTCTTATTATAGAACGTCTTGATGAAGCCGGCCGGCAGATGGATGTAGGGGTGCCAGTCGGCGGGGCCGGCCTCTAACACGCAGATCGTGATATTGCGGTCTTCGCTCAGCCGGTTGGCGAGCACACTGCCGGCGGAACCCGCGCCGACAATCACGTAATCGAAAGTGTCCATTTCCGTCCCGCAGGCTTTTTATTGCGCGCGAGCCTAGCGCCGGGCGGCGGGATGGGGAAGGGCAGCTGGCCGCTTGTAGCCCGGATGAGCGCAGCGAAATCCGGGAAGGGCTGTCCCGCATTGCGCTTCGCTCCATGCGGGCTACAGGGCAGGACGAGCTTCTACTCCATCCGCTCGGGCAGGTGATCGGCCGGAGCGAGGGAGAAGAATTTGGTAATCGCGCCGTCGAAGCCGAGTTCGACCGTGCCGGTCGGGCCGTGACGCTGCTTGCCGATGATGCATTCGGCCTTGCCGCCGACCTTGTCGCCCTCGGCCATCCACGCGGCGAACTTCTCGCGGTCGCTTTCCAGCGGCTTGCGCATGACGTGGTAATATTCTTCGCGGTAGACGAACATCACGACGTCGGCGTCCTGCTCGATCGAGCCCGATTCACGCAAGTCGGAGAGCTGGGGGCGCTTGTCTTCGCGGCTTTCGACCTGACGCGAGAGCTGCGACAGCGCGATCACCGGTACCTGAAGTTCCTTGGCGAGCGCCTTGAGCTTGGTGGTGATCTCGGTGATTTCCTGCACGCGGTTCTCGCTCGAGCGCTTCGACGAGCCGGTGAGGAGCTGAAGGTAATCGATGATCAAGAGATCGAGGCCGCGCTGGCGCTTGAGGCGGCGCGCGCGGGCCGACAGTTGCGCGATCGACAGGCCGCCGGTTTCATCGATGAAGAACGGGATGTTCTGCATCTCGATCGAGGCGTCCTTGATGCGCTCGAAGTCGGCTTCGCCGATCGAGCCGCGGCGGATCTGGTTCGACGGAATGCCGGTCTGCTCGGCGATGATACGGGTGGCGAGCTGTTCGGCCGACATTTCCAGCGAGAAGAAGCCGACGATGCCGCCGTTGACCGCCTTCATCGAGCCGTCGGGTTTGACCTCGCCGACATAGGCCTTGGCGATGTTGTAGCCGATATTGGTGGCGAGCGACGACTTGCCCATGCCGGGACGGCCGGCGAGCACGATCAAGTCGGACGGCTGCAAACCGCCCATCATCCGGTCGAGATCGGCAAGCCCGGTGGCGATGCCGGAGAGCTTGCCGTCGCGCTGATAGGCGTGCGCCGCCATGTCCACGGCGGTGGTCAGCGCCTGGCCGAAGCGCTGGAAGCCGCCGTCGTAACGGCCGACCTCGGCGAGCTCGAACAGCTTGCGCTCGGCGTCCTCGATCTGGGCGCGCGGCGCGAAATCGACCGGCGCATCATAGGCGACATTGACCATGTCCTCGCCGACCTTGATGAGGTCGCGGCGGATCGACAGGTCGTAGATGGTACGGCCGTAGTCCTCGGCGTTGATGATGGTAGTCGCCTCGGCGGCGAGGCGGGCCAGATACTGGCTCAGCGTCATGCCGGCGACGTTGATCGAGCCGTCGAGGAAGGTCTTGGCCGTGACCGGCGTCGCTACCTTGCCGGCGCGGATCAGGTCACCGGCGATCTGGAATATCTGGGTGTGGATCGGCTCGAAGAAGTGTTCGGCCTTGAGGAAATCCGAGACCCGGTAAAACGCCTCGTTGTTGATCAGGATCGCGCCCAATAGCGCCTGCTCCGCCTCGATGTTGTGCGGTGCAGTGCGGTACAACGGGTCCGGCTGCTCGACCGGTTTGCGCAGGACTGATTCGACGGGGGCC